>JBCDKV010000078.1:0-11590 GCA_038746215.1 Bacteroidota bacterium
TTTGAGGTTTTGTGCCACTGCACCGTGTAGCCACTTCACTTCTAGCGTACTGTTAATAGGCTCATCTTCGTAGGACAATTGCTCTTTACCAAAGTCCAAATCTACTTTCAAGCGATTGGGTTTTACCGTTTCGATTTTTAGCGTCTTGGTAAAAGTCGCGCCGCCTGCTTTCACCTTTGCTATCCAATTGCCTGTGGTGGCATCAGCAGTTGTCGCTGTGTGTAGCGCATAAACATTACCTACACTTTTGGCGGTATTCCTACGTTCTTGCAACTGACCGCGAGCATCGTATAGTTCAAAAGTGATCGGATAATTGCTCGGCAGTTTACCACGCTCATCTTCTAAAACAAAATTCAAATAGATAGAATCTCCCGGACGCCAAACGCCTCTTTCGCCGTACAAATAGCCTTTCAGTCCTTCCTGTGTGATGGCGCCTGAGACATCAAAACGACTTAAAGACAAAGCATCACCATCGCGTAGTCTTAGGTAGCCACGTTCGGCATCATTTTTGGCTAAAACAACAAATGGCTCGCGTTCTAGCTGGGTCATAGCAGTTCCATTGTTATCGGTGGTTGTGGTGGCAATGGTTTGCTGTTGGTAATCGTAAAATTCTAGCGTCACGCCAGCGAGCGGTTGAGCAGTTCTAAGGTCACTCACGGAGACTAGGATAGATTGGTCTTTGCCTGCCTTGGCGACGATACCGAGGTTGGATGCTAGCACATTCCTACGTGCGAAAACTTCTCGATTGTAGTAAGCTGGTTTGCAGGGATTTTCGCGATCATTCCAATAGCCATCGTAATAACCAGCAAAGCCGTAGTAGTCGTCCCAAAAGCTTTTAATTTCTTCAGTTTGTGTTTCGTTGACAACGGTAAGTGCTTCGCTTTCATCTTGATTTTCGCCACAAAAATAGCTGGCATATTCGGGACGAAAACCAATCCTGACTTGGTAAATTGCAGCGGGGTCAGCCTCCACAAATTGGTCTAGATTTAGGGCATAGCGTGTCCAACTACCCGTGGAGGCATCGTTTTCTAAGGCTTGTAAAGGAACGCGTCCTTGATAGATAATCCTTCCTACGCGATTTAGGTCGTAGCTGCCGCTGAGTTCGTTGGTTTGTAAAAATTGCAAGATATTGTTGTCAAAAATCTTGAAAATTTCGACTTCTACGGTGTTCAGACTCACGGCTTCAAATGGAAAAACCATGCCTTCGGAACTCGGTAAAATCACCCCTTTTCCCACGAGGCGAACTTGTGGTTTAATTGCCTCAAAACTCAATGTCCAGACACTCGCCTTTGGCATGCGTTTGCCGTTAATATTTTTGATGCCAACGGCAGTACTGACTTGCCGTTCTCCTGTCAACCGCCCCGTCGTGTAAACGCGAATCTGATTGCCATCGATGACGTAGCGCATACTGCGATTGTAATTGGAAATATCAATCAGTCCACTCAAATCTTGGTCTTTTTGCAGCGGATCGGAAAAACTGAGCAAGATGTATTGTTCATTGCCTTGCACCAAACGGGCATCGGTAACACTGAAATCGCCCAGTGCCAAAATATCCACTGCTTTTTCACCTTTTTGATTTGCTCCGATGGGCTTGCCACTCCAACTAATTTTTACTTCGGATGCCTGTTCGCCTCTCGCTACATTTTCTATTACAAACTCATGTTTCAATTCATTCGCCCCGTTCATCTGTATCGGCAGGTCTTTGCCGTTTTGTTTGGCACTTAGAGCTGCTTGCACTTCATCGCTAGCCGCCACATCAGCCGTGTAGACTGCACCAAAGATTTGTTGGTCGCGCAAATCGGTATCCGTTTTTGCTGCTACTTTATCTATGGCAATTCGCATATTTTGCTGTCGGGTCTGAAAGTCAAAATTGAAGGTCTTTAGCTCCTTTGGAAGCTGGTCGAATAGATCATCCAACTCGACATTGACCTGATAGTTTTCATCGGAAGCAAAATAGCTGTCGGGTTCAAAAGTAAGGGTCTGCGCATCTTGCCAAGTTGCCACACCTTTTACTTTGGGACGAATTTGTAGGATGTTTTTAGCCGTTTGTCCCACTTCTTCTTCCGCAACTACGGACTGCGTAAATCTAATTTTCAGCGGACTTGCTTTGGAAATAACCCCCGAGGTGTAGGCATAGACATAAGCACTTAAATCTTCGGATATTTGACTGACTTCGGAAGTCGTTTTTTTACAAGCAAAAAATAAAGTGAAAATAAGTAGGTAGGCTGCTAATCGGGTGAAGGTGTAGGTTTGTTTTCGCATAAATAGTTTTCTTATTGGAGGATTTTTGTCTAAAGCGATTGCAAGAAGCGTTACTGTGCTGATTTGTTTAATTTATTTGAAGCGATTTTCTTGCACTTGCCTCAATTTTCTATCCTTTTGTGTGAACTTTATTGTTCTAACGTAATTTGCTTACAAAAGTATGATGTTGAGATCATTAAATTTTAGAAAAAACTAGTGCTTAGCTACGGATTGGCAATTCAATCCTAGTCCGAAAATGTGCTATCTACCAACCGCTAAGCAATAAAAGCATAAGCATGAGTCAAATCTTGCCCTTATTTCCGCTACAATTAGTAGCCTTTCCGAGTGAAAATTTGAATTTACATATCTTTGAGCCACGCTATCGCCAACTGATGAAAGAATGTGAAGAAGCAGGCAGTACTTTTGGGATTCCAGCTTTTATCAATGGAAGTGTGCAAGAATATGGCACCGAACTAGAACTGGTAGCTATCGTGAAACGCTACCCAGATGGAAAACTAGATGTGAAAACCCGTGGCTTGGGTATTTTTCGGATTGAAGAATTTTACAGCCGAGCACCAGACAAACTCTACGCAGGTGCAAACATTAAAAGAATACCATACAAGCAAAAGGGCGACATCATTATGAGTGCCAAAATCGTGGAGCGTATTGCGGAGCTTTTCCAACTGATGAAGATTGATAAACCCGTTCCCAAAGCCAATGATTTCAGCACGTTCAGCATGGGACACCACGTTGGATTTTCCATTGAGCAAGAATACGAATTACTCTGCATACAGAGTGAGGAAAATCGACAGGAATTTATGCTCGCCCACCTCAATAAGTTGATTCCAGTGGTGAGAGAAATGGAGGAACTGAGAAAACGGGTGCAAATGAATGGACACTTCAAGGATGTGATTCCACCTAAAATTTAGTACTTCCATATTGGCACAAATGTTTCGCGCCAATCTTTTTCTGCAAAATATTAACACTTATTTCTTAAAGTTCAGCATATTTGTAATGTGAACTAGACACACTACAGCTTTTTTGCTATGCTGTCTTTTGATAGGTTGATAAAAGTTGGAGGACAAATTATGAATGCGATGATTAGGACTTTAAGAGGACTAGTCTTGCTGTCCATAAAAATCTCTTGGGTCTACTTGTTTCAAGCTTTGCTAAGACTTATTCCGAGTATTGATAAAGAGCGTATAAAAAATACAGTAACAAGTTTATTAGAAATACGTAACTAATTGGCGTTGCTGGAACATCAAGCGATTCGATTAGTTTGTGGTCATCAGATATATACAAATGGCAAAGAACACCCACAGGTGACCTCCATTAAAAATAATCCATACGGTATTTAGGATAAAAAAGTGCATTCCGCTTTTTTGTTGATTGGCTACGGTATTGATTGAGTTAGTAAATACCAACATCAATACTTTATATTGCGTGTGGGATAAAAAAGTGCATTTCCATCTTTGTTGATTTGTTGAACTGTTTATTCGTTTAATAAGCTTAGGATCAATGCATTGTAGTTTAACGAATAAACAATTTAAACAGCTAAACAAATATATTAGCTTGCATAAATTTATCCCGTTTACAGTATATAGCCAAATTCTGTTGCCCCGATTTACCCCGTTTTTAGTACGAACTAAAAGGCATTAATTCAGCACTGAGATTTCGACGCAGTCTCATTTTCATGCGCTATAAAAATATGAGCAACCAAAAATTTACACTATTCTTGCTATTTGGACTCTTGTATCAGGTGTGTGTTTATGCACAGTCTGATAAAGTAGATGCTGAATCACACAAAGTAGAACTCGGTGCAAAAGACATAGAAGAAAAGGTAGATATATACAATGATTTAGCTTGGCACTTTAGGAATCTCGATCCCGAAATGGCTGAATCATATATAGATACCGTAATCACACTATCCAACAAGATTGACTACACAGAAGGCATAGCTACTGCTTACCGAAGCAAAGGATACATTAGTATACATACGGGTGATAATGAGGCAGGTCTGAGATGGTATGCTATGGCAAAAGATCTTTTTGAGCAGAGTAAAAACGCAGAAAAATTATCGGAATTGTTGACTGATATTGGTGTTGTTCATCGTAAGATGGGTAATTACACCCTAGCGCATGATTCCTACGCAGCAGCTTTAGAGATAGCCGAACGAGAGCAATCCTTAGCCTTACTCAGTAGGATATACAGCAACATAGGCTATCTACTAAAAACAGAAGCAAACTATGGAGAAGCATTAGAATATTTGTTAGAATCGCTAGAATATGCGCAGGAACTAGACGATTTGAAAGCAATTGCTTCTCGACTCAATAACATTGGAGAAATCTACGACATTCACATTGAGGACTACGAGCGCTCAATGAAATATTATAGAGAAGCACTCGAAATTCGCGAGCAAACGCAAGATTTACGAGGTGTCTGTATTTCACTCAGAAATATTGGAGCGCTGGAAAGAAGGAGAGCGAAATACGACGAAGCCATGAGGTATTTGCAGCGCGCACTAACTTTAGCAGATTCTATACAGTACAGCACATTGATCGCTAGTAGCAAATTTCAAATTGCTCACGTATTAAAGGAACAAGATCGTATACAAGAGGCACTGAAGTACGTAGAAGAATCCATTGAGATACATAAGTTGGCGGGTAATAAAGTAGGTTATATCTGGGGCATTGTGCTGTTAGGAGAAATTAACTATGTGCTAGGAGATTACGAAGCATCCAAACGAAATTGTTTGGAAGCTTATCAGATCGCTGACGAGCGCGATATGCTTGAACCAAAGGCAGTTGCGGCGCGATTATTAGCAAAGTACTACGCAGCCAGAGACAGTTTTGAACAAGCATATCGCTATAATCTAACCTATCAAGATATTAATGAACAACTGACGGATAAGATCAAAATTGCCAGAACGGCTACTGTAGAAGAAACGAGAAGATACGAAGCAGAAAAACTGGCAGAAAAGGAGCGACAAAAACAGGTTTTGCAAGCCAGTATTTTTGCATTTCTGTTGTTCATATTAATTATTCTGTATCGAAGCGACAGGAATAGAAAAAAATTCAATCAGACCCTCATTAAGACAAATATAGAACTACAGGAAGCTAGAGAGAAGGCAGAAGAAGCAGCCACAGTAAAGCAGAATTTCTTAGCGACCATGAGTCATGAGATACGTACGCCCATGAATGCGGTTATAGGGTTTACAGATTTATTGCTAGATGAGCAGCCCAAGAAAACCCAAATTCCCTACCTGAGAGACTTGCAAACTTCTGGCAAGCAACTCATGAGTATCTTGGATGATGTATTAGATTTCTCAAAATTAGAAGCTAAAAAACTGCGAATAGAAAAAGTGCATTTTAATGCGAAAAGCCTGCTGCGGAAAATGGCTCAAGCTTATAAAAACATTGGCTATAAAAATGATATAGAGGTTAGCATAGATATAGATAATCCTTCCTTTGTTTCACATTTGATTGGAGACCCCGTTCGCTTGAATCAAATTTTGGCCAATCTGCTAGATAATGCGGTCAAGTTCACAGCAGAAGGATGCATAGCAATAGTCGCCTATACGGATGAAATAGAGGAAGAAACCGTCGAGTTGCACGTGAGTATTAGGGACACAGGCATTGGTATTAGTGAAGACAGCAAAGCTAGAATTTTTGAGAGCTTTACACAAAACGACGATAGCAGTACTAGAAAATATGGCGGCACAGGTTTGGGTTTGGCGATTTGTAAAGAGTTAGTAGAAATACAAGGAGGAAGCATCGCTGTGCAGAGTGAATTGGGAAAAGGTAGTACTTTTAGTTTTCATATTCCTTATCGAATCGCTTCAAAAGAAAATGCTGCTGCCAATTACAGTGACCAAGTTATGCCGCTGAATGTCAATGTACTCAAAGGATTAAGGGTGCTAATTGTGGAAGATAACGTGCTCAATCAACGAATCCTATCTACCATACTGGAAAAGTGGGGTGCCGAAATAGTGGTCACTTCGGATGGGGAAAGCGGCGTACAGTTGGTAGAGACAGAAGATTTTGATATTGTGATGATGGATTTATACATGCCGAATATGAACGGCTTTGAGGCTTCTAGAAAAATAAGGGCTTTACCCTCCAATCGCGCACACATTCCAATTATCGCTATCACAGCTTCCAACCTAAATGAAATCGGGGAAGCAGCACAGGCAGCAGGTATTTACTATCAAATTGGTAAGCCTTTCAAAATTAATAATCTGTATGCTATAATCTGTGAAGCATTAGAATTGACTAGCACGGCTATTGACAATTAGAGCATATTTATTGAATTTTTAATATTTTTTCTCAAAATGAGAAAAATTTCGTTTTGGTAAAACAAATTGAAATTGAATCTATCCTTTCAGCAGTTGATTATCAACGGCTTAGCTTTCCCTTTTCATATTGGCACAAATTTTGGTTGGATACTAATCATTATGTACTATGCAATTAGCAGACATATAATTGATAGGGTGAATTAGAGTTTATAGCACATTGTCATCTGCCAAAGACTATGCTTATAAAAAATACTTCGCTATACCTATCAATGATATATCTGGTAAAGCCAAACTATTCGGATCGAAATAGCGATCCTTTTCTACGCGAGTGTTAACACATTTCTACTTTACGCTACATGCTCTTACGAGAGCTTGTGTAGATAATAAGTAATGTTGCAAGAACTTGGCTATTATCTATTTCGTCAGAAATTGTCAGCTAGTTTTTCACATTTCTAAGCTACATTAGTCACCAGCAGCTCTTTACTTTTTCAACACGAATTAATGTCTCATCACTAGTTTGAACAGTTCTTCAATGGACGTTCATGAAATTTGAAGAAATGAAAATTGCCTATTATAATTACCTAGTAATGATTGTTTTATTATTAGCAAACACTACATACGCCCAGTCCAATATTGCCTCTAAAAAAGCTAGTTTTCCATCTATTATTGACACTAGAGCTAGCGAGCAGGATTTGTTAAAAACTAGCGGAAATCTTTTCTTAGCGAAAATTTATACTATTGATAAAGTGGTCGCAGGCAAGCATCAGCATTGGTTTCTAAAGATAACCGACCAATCCAACAAACCACTGAATTTTGCCAAAATTCAATTGCAAGGATACCTGAAGAATGATAGGAGTATCAATTTTAGCTATAATAGTCAGATTGTACCATTGGGGAACGATGGCAAGTATATCATCAAATCCGTTGAAATACCAAGGGCAGGGACTTGGATATTTGAAGCAACTATTAATAATACCAATCAGATAGATACCTTCCTCTTCGAGACCAAAGTCTATTGATGTGCTCATTCTGCTCGACCGAATAACAAATTGACACCTAGCCTAAAGTCTACACTACTCGCTTGTTTAGGGCGAATAGCTCCTAGGATATTGCTTGTCATAGCGTAAGCTTGTACAGGTCCAAATCGCAATTGAGCGTTCAAGCCCAGATGATCATAGCGTCCATCGAAAAGGGTATAGCTGGCACCTAGGCGTAAAAATTTAGCTAATTGCGCTTGGCTGTAGAGGCTAAAAGCCGGAAAGAAGTCATCTCGATACCACTCTCCGTACACACCTAATCCTGCCGTCCAAGATTCATTCAAATCGTAATTGATGCTGGCATACAATCGCCTAGGAAGTATGGTGCGATACGAATCGGTACTTTCTACCGCAGCAAAAGTATTTTCCAAAGTATCCAAAACCGCAGAAAAGGCAACGGAATCTTCCAAAAAGGCATTAACTAAATCCAGTCCACCGTATTCATACGTACCATTGATACGATAATTCCGAACATTTTCTTCCCAGTTGATTTGCCCAATATCGAGTATACTCAAAGCTACGTCCAAACGCTCAACTTTTAAATGCGCACCAAAGTCGAAAGCCACGCCCTGATTAGCTGTAAACACTTCATCTAATCGAAGCCCGCTCAACTGAACGATTTCTTCGGGTGCATTTAATCCATTGTACTGCAAAAGCGTGGAAGCGTTCACTTGATAGTCTGAATTCAGCGTCAATTGATAAATATCATCATCTGTATTTAGGAACAAATTGCCACGAGTCGTGGAAAGATTGCCGATACCATTCAGGTATTTTATTCTTCCTCCAACCGAAAAATTATCACTCAAGCGATAGCCCACGCCCAGTCCAAATTCGCTGTAACTAAAAGCATCAATATCGTGGCTGATATCAATAGTTGAGCCGATAAATTGGGCATTTCCCTGTGCAACCAGTTGCGCCAATTCCTTTGGGAAATCTGAATAAGTATTCAACTTCAAGGCGTGGTGGAGGCTGAGGTGTAATTTGCCGAAATAGAAGCCACCGCTGAGGGTCTCTATGTCCAAATAATCCCGAAATCTATTTTCTTCCTCTAGATCATTAATGACATTGTTTAGCGTAACTCGACGATTTTCTGTATCAATCAGACTAGCTAAATTTGTGTTTCTGAGGTATAGATTATTATAGGCACTAGGCAGTCCTAGTACAAACTGAGCTTCTGGCAGCAAGGCAGGATTGGTACGATTGGCTTGCCAAAGATTTCGTTGGAAGTTGAGATGTAGTTCTTGTTGCGCACTTAGCACAAAACCACACAATAGAAAAAACAAGAGAAGTAGCTTTTGTATCATAGTAATCAGTTGCTGTTGGAAAAAAATTGGAAATAGAGAAAATCGTAACTGGAAGGAAGATTTGGCATGGGACGGAAATATTATCACTAACGCTAAGTAGCTTCATTTTGGTACGGCAAAGCAGCTATTTTCGTTCCAAAAAGACCTTATTACGCCGCTTTTCGTTTTCTAGCAACCTCAAAAAAGCACTTAAATAATCGTCCATATCTTTTTTGGCTGCCCTATCCAAGTAAGTGCATTCTTCAAAGCACCAAGCCTGCTTGTACTGTACCAAAAATCGTTCAGCAGCAAGTCCAAGCGTAGCTGCATCATCAAAAGTCCCCATGGCAATACGTTGTCGAATGTCCTTTTGGCGAAGGTTGGGATTAGGCAATGCGTAAGGAGCGTCGACCAAGCCCGAAGCGTCAAAATCATAAGGAATAGCAAGTGTTTTGTTATCAGCAGACCGTACTAATATCAAATTGCGAAGCATCGGTATGCCCCAGTCTGTATTCCCAATCATATACTGAAACAGCAGCATATTTTGATAACTGGCTTGCTGAATACTATCCTGCGACAGTCCCCATGTTTTTGCTCGTTTCCCTCCGATTCGAGCGGCTAGTTCTTTCTCATTTTCGATGATGAAACCCATATGATGCGTCGTAGAACGATCCGCTGTGTTCAGGTAGGTAATTTCGAGTAAGTTCGTCTTAAAACTGTGCGGACTCAATCGCTCGTACATCTGATATGCCCAATATTCCTTTAAAACCGTTTGGTCGCTACCATCGTTTTCCAAACAGTGCGTCACCAACTTATATTTTCGATGGGCTGTTTTGCAATGTTGTTTGCGAAGTGTTTCTTTTGGGAAGATCAACCGAATGGGTGGCATGTCATCACAAATACGCCTTCTGTATTTTCCCCTCACTTCAATCTGTATGTCCCAGCGTTCTTTTGCGCCCTTGCGATCAGAAAACTCAAGTACTGCTGCTTGCCGATGCTCTTTGAATCGGTTTGCTCTGAAGTCGTCGAAGTCCGCCAAGAGTGTCATTCTAGTGTATTGTCGCTCCGCTAGTAGTTCGAAGATGGAGGGGGAAACGCTGGGCTGTGAAGCGGCTTGATATACTAATAAGGAAAAGAAAAAGAATATTGATTTTGATAACATCAATGCTATTGTTTTTTGTTTATCTAAGATTCAGAAGGGAAGAGTACACACTTTTGAGATTTCGTTAGGTCGCATCCAAAAAACCTTATCAGCTTGGTTTTTTGGATGCTCCAAGGGGTTCTTAAGGGTGAAAAGCATCAAAAATCAACAATTTTTGATGCTTTTTACCCTTAAAATCCCTCTAGCAGAAAGTTTTTCATCTTAGAAAAAAACTTTCTGCGGCTTTTGGAGACGAAATCTTCATTTTTTGAACTGTGTACCCTTTTGAAATCTAAGATGATTTGATTTTAAGAATAGTTGAAACCTTCGGTGAAAAAAAGAAAAGCTCAAATTCGTGATATGGAAGCATTTATCAGTCGAGATTTAGTGCCAGATAGCATTTTCAAAGCAACACTAGAAGCCAATGGCATCACAGTGAAAGGACTTGCTTTGATTGAACTGGAAGCAGTCGAATTCGAGGATGTCCCGACTACTGATTGGATTTTTTTCTATAGTCGAAATGCCGTAAAATACTTTTTTGCTGGACTAAAAACTGAGTTGTCTGATTCCGTTCGATACGCCTGCATCGGTCGAGCAACTGCCGACGCTTTGCAAGTATATCAGTCAAAAATCGACTTTATAGGCAGTGGAAAACCAGCAGAAACAGCGGCTGAATTTGTCAAGCTTGCGTCAAATCAACGGGTTTTGTTCCCAAGAGCTAGGCATTCCAGACAATCCATCCAAAAAGCATTACAGAAATATATAATATCTCTGGATTTAGTCGTTTATAACAACAAGCCAAAAGTAAGTTGTTCTATGACCGATTCAAGATACCTTGTTTTTACAAGTCCACTTAATGTTGAAGCCTATTTCCGTACCAATCATTTACAGCCGCACCAAAAATTAGTCGCCATTGGTGAAAGTACTGCCGCTGCGCTTAGGAAAAGGGGTTATTGTGAAATCACCATCGCTGCCCAGCCGAACGAGTCTTCTCTGGCGCAGTCTATCCTGAATTTATTTCGACGAAGCAAGTGATTCAGTCTACTCATCTGCTTGATCTCTAAGCATCCTAAATCGCAAGGCATCAATCAACAAACACAGACCTGCATTGAAGATAATAAGTGATCCAGTACCAGCGATAATCCAGTCCCAAGTTGCTGCACCACTAGACTTATAGATGCCCGCCTCGACTACCGTGCAGAGTCCTGCACTCACGACGATCAGTCCCGATACGGACTGTATCAGCCACCTTCGGTGGTATTTTTGTTTCATTGTAATACGTACTTGTAAGATTTTGCAAAAAAAGCAAAGTTTTTGTCCTCGTCGCTTTTTGAACTTGTACTTAATACCGTAAACGGGATAAATCTGTACAAACGAATATACCTGTTTATCTGTCTAAATTGTTGATTTGTTGAACTGCAATGCGTTTATCCTAAGCGTATTAAACGAATAAACAGCTTCTCTTCTAAGGTTGTAAATTAGGGCTGTACGAAGTCTCAGTTTTGTTAACATTTTACCAGAAAACAGCCTGAGCCAATGCAAGAAAATTGAGCAACAAGTATGCTCAGTAAGCTTCTTCGGACGGAAACACAAA
>JBCDKV010000079.1:0-11556 GCA_038746215.1 Bacteroidota bacterium
TCAATGCTTGCTCTGGCATTCGTGTTCCCAACGCCGCGTCCCATTTGCTCGTCGCCCGAAAAAAAGCGCTGTGCGGTATTGCTATTGGTGTAGCCCGCCGAGGCGTCAACTGTAGCGCGTGGGAGGAAGCCAGCATTACCGTAGGTATTCAAATTATTGCTGATCGCCTCGCTATTTCTAGCAATTTTGACACCGTAACTGTTTTGCAAAGCAGTATTGATCGCCTCTTCCAAAGACAGCGTATTTTGAGCGAAAATTGGTGTAGCAGCAAGTACACCCATGAATAAAATAGAGAGAAAGAAATGCTTCATTTTTTCTTGAAATAGGTGTAAATCGCTGGAATCACGAATAAAGTCAAAAATAGAGAAATGGATAAACCACCAATGATCGCCACGCCCATCGGGATGCGGCTGGTAGCGGCTGAACCAAAGGCTAAAGCAATTGGTAAAACGCCTAAGATAGTCGCCAAACTCGTCATCAAAATCGGGCGCAATCGCAAAGTGGCCGCTTCGATAATGGCATCGTGCGTGGACAATCCTTGTTCGCGTTTTTGATTGGCAAATTCGACGATTAAAATACCATTTTTGGTGACAATACCAATCAAAACGATGATCCCAATTTGGCTAAAAATATTGACGGTATGATCGAACATCCACAAAGCCAAGAGTGCACCAATCAATGCTAGCGGAACGGTAAACATGATGACCAGTGGATCGATGAAACTTTCAAATTGAGCGGACAATGCCAAATAAATCAATGCCAATGCCAACAAAAAGGCAAAATAAACACCGCCCGAACTTTCTTGAAAATCTTTGGAAGAACCCGTTAGTGCAGTACTAAAAGTATCGTCCAGCACTTTTCCTTTGATTTCGTCCATAGCTGCGATGCCATCGCCCAGCGTGTAGCCTTCGTTCAAATCAGCAGAAATGGTAGCAGAAATGTAGCGATTGTAACGATACAAAGTCGGTGGATTAGACTCTTCTTCAAAGCGCACCAAATTACTCAATTGAATCAACTCACCTGCACTATTGCGGACGTAGACATTGGTTAAGTCGCTGGGTTCGTCTCTAAATTTTTCGGCGGCTTCGCCCACGATTTCGTACTGTTTGCCATTCCGAATAAAGTAGCCAATGCGCTGACCACTGTAAAATAATTGCAGCGTTTCCGCTATGTCTCGCACAGTAACGCCCAGACTTCTCGCCCGTTCCCGATCAATTAAGATTTGCAGTTCTGGTTTGTTGAATTTTAGATTAAGATCGGTGACGGAGAAAGCAGGATGACTATTGGCTTCGTCCATGAATTTTGGAACGATGGCTTTCAACTTATCAAAATTGGGTGCTTGAATGACATATTGCACAGGCAGCGAGCGACCGCCTCTCCCGACGGAAATGGTTTGCTGCTGTGCGATAAAGGAACGTGCATAATTGAGTTTAGCCACTTTTGGATACAAACTTCGGACGATCTCTTCTTGAGAGCGGGTTCTTTCGGAAGGATCTTTTAAGCTGTAAAAAACAAAGCCTGAATTGGCAGCCGTCGTCGAGCCAAAACCCGGCGAAGTAACCGAGATATAAGCACTTTTTTCTTGCAGCGTATCTAAGATGTTCAGCAGACTAAGCAGGTAATCGTCCATGACATCAAAAGTCGTACCTTCGGGTGCGGTGGCATAGACCCGAAAAGCACTTTTATCTTCCATGGGCGCGAGTTCAGTTGGAATAATTTTGAGCAAAAAATAAATGCCCACGGCTGCGCCAATAGACAATATCCAACCCAGCCAACGCGCTCGCATAAAGCCTTTGAGTAGCGAATTGTAGCCATTAGTCATACCTTCAAAAAATCGCTCGGTGACATTGTATAAAACTGATTTACGCTCTGATTTTTTTAAGAATTTAGAACTTAACATCGGTGTTAAAGTCAAGGAAACGATGGTGGAAATGACAATTGCACCCGTCACCACCAGCCCAAATTCTCGGAATAAACTTCCCGTCAATCCTTGCAAAAAGATGATCGGCAGAAAGACCGCTACCAACGTAACTGAAGTCGCAATGATGGCAAAATATATTTCTTTTGAACCTTCGTGTCCCGCTTTGATGGGGTCTTCGCCATCTTCTATTCGGCGATAGATATTTTCTAGCATCACGATGGCATCATCTACGACCAAACCCGTTGCCAAAACTATGCCCAACAAGGTCAGCACATTGATGGAAAAACCGAACAGATACATTACGAAGAAGCAACCAATCAGAGAAATTGGAATGGCTAAAGTTGGAATGAGGGTCGTACGAATATTGCGAAGGAAAATAAAAATGATTAGGACGACCAGCCCAAAGGCAATTAAGATTGTTTCGCGTACTTCTTCCAGTGCTTTGCGTACAGAAGTTGTTCGATCAAAAGCTACGCCTACTTTAATGTCGGGCGGTAAATCGCGTTTGATTTGCTCGACCCGTTTATAGACTTCATCTGCGATTTCAATGTGGTTCGAGCCAGGCAGTGGCGTGACGGCAACGCCCGTCATTTTGATGATGCCGCTACCACGCAAAGACGTGTTCAAATTTCTTGGTGCAAGCGTCACATTGGCAACGTCTTTAAGCAGCACTGCAATACCATTAGTTTCTCGAATCACCATTTCTCGGAACTCATCGGCGGTACTCAATCGCCCAAAAGTTCGGATGGTCAGTTCGGTGCGTTCGCCTTCGATTTTTCCAGATGGCAATTCTAAGTTTTGTCGCTGAATCGCATTTCGTATATCTAAAGGCGTCAAGCCATAGCCCGATAATTTATTCGGATCAATTTCAATGCGAATCGAATATTGCTTTTCGCCCCAAATTCGGATGTTAGAAATGCCTGGAATGGTTTGCAATCGCTCTTTGAAGACATCATTGGCGATTTCGCTCAAATTCAACAAATCGCGGTTCTCACTTTGCACGGTCAATGCCATGATCGTCACCGCATCGGCATTGGATTTGGAGACGGTGGGCGGATCGGCATCGGGTGGTAAATTGCGTTGCGCTCTTGATACTTTATCTCGCACATCGTTGGCGGCAGCTTCTAAGTCTGTTCCCAATTCAAATTCGACGGTAATCGTGCTTCGTCCATCGGCACTCGTAGAAGACAAGGAACGAATGCCTGCGATACCGTTAATGCTTTCTTCGAGTATCTCCGTCACTTGTGTTTCAATGACTTGTGCATTCGCACCGATGTAATTCGTCGTCACCGAAATGATAGGCGGATCAACTACTGGATATTCGCGCAGCCCTAAATAGTTGTAGCTAATTGCCCCAAAAAGTAGTATGACAATGGAAATAACCGTCGCCAAAACAGGACGATTAATGCTTACAGAAGACAGACTCATAAAGATGCGTTTTGAGCGTTTTCAGGGACGCTGACTTCGATTAATGCGCCATCGGAAAGTGATAACAAACCTGTGGTAATAATGGTATCACCAGCCGTCAAACCATCCAATATTTCGATTTCGTTAGCTAAGCGATTGCCCGTAGCAACTTTGCTCGCGATGGCTCGTCCATTTCTTGCCACAAAAACTTGTTTGCCTTCCAAAACTGGTACGACGGCATCGGTCGGGACGAGTATGGCTTCGTTATTTGTACCCGTCACTAAATTGACTTTGGCGAATTGCCCAGGTTTGAGTAGTCCTGCTCTGTTGTTGGCGGTTGCTCTCACTTTGAAGGTACGAGTAGCAGGAGAAATTTCTGCACCAATGGCATAAACTTTGGCTGCGAAAGTCTCATCTGCCCCGACAACCGTAAATTCTAGCGGCTGATTTTCTCTCACTTTCGTCAAATAGCGTTCTGGCACATCAAATTCTAGCTTGATCGGATGAATTTGTTGCAAATCAACGATGACATCGGTAGGCGTGATGTAAGCCCCTCGACTGATCTGGCGCAAACCCAAAACACCCGAAAAAGGCGCATGTACTTTCGATTTTTCGATCTGAATATCTAGTATTTTGACTTCCGCATTGATGTCTTCTACTCGATTTTGCAGCCGATCCATTTCTTCTTCACTGATGCCCTGAATTTGGAGCAGCTCATCACCTCTAGCTACTTCTTTTTTCGCCAAATCTAAATTGATCATCAATCTACTGCGCTGTGCCAATAATTCTGAATCATCTATTTGTGCGAGTAGTTTCCCTGATTGTACATTCGAAGATTCTTGAAAATTGAGGGATACCAGTCGCCCCGCTCGTTCGGGACGAATTTCTACGGTTTCATTGGCGATTAAACTACCCGTCGCATTAATCGTTTCATCGACGGCACTGTTTTCGACCACCAAACCTTCGACGGGTGTGGCTCTTGGTGCTTGAACAGTGGGTGCTGTTTCAGGAGCGTCCTCTTTACAGCCTTGTGCGATGAATAGATAAAATAAGGTAAGTAGGACAAGTATTTGTCTCATAATCAGTAGGATTTCTTTTCCTTTGGTGTTGCCTACCAACGATTACAAGATTTGTGCGAAAGTGTTCATTACAGCTTATAGAATTGGCAACTATTTTGCAAGTAGGGGATGGGGGATTGATGACTAGATGTATACGAAATAATTAATCTATGATCAATAAAAAAATTAAATTTGATGACATTTATTTTTAATCTACAAACTCTCGTCCAGTCAGCGTAGATACATAGTAGCCTTGCCGATCGCTCGTCCATACCCGAACAATGTTATCTTGCGCTACTGTTCTGACAGTTTGATACTTAAAATCTGTCAATCGTTTTCCACTTAGATCGAAGATAGCAGTTCGTCCATTTTGGGTCACTAGAAAGCAATTGCCTCTTTCAACATATTTAATTTGTCCTGTGCCAATAGGAATAAGCGTCTGATTGTCATTATTTAGAACTGTCGCGTAGTGTCCCATGTGAAATTCATAATCCTGTAGATGCCCGAAATGGCAAATTTTTATCGCCCCCTTCTCGATGATTTGACATTGATCAAACTCGAAATCATAGCTTACCTTCTTGTCTTGTGCTAGATTCTGAAAAACACCATCCTTGAAAAACCATATGTGCTTTTTACCCATCTTTACATGTGATACACCTTCAAGCACTACCTCATTTTGTTCGTAAATCGTATTATCCACTAACCAATATCCATCTTTTAGTATTTCTACGTTCATTGTTGGATTCGTAGAGGAATAGATATTTTCTCCATCGTAGAAAATATCTCCATGTCTACTACTGCTTGCAACGATTAAGTGATTTGAATAGATCTTGATGTTCTTGTATTGCAATGGAACAATAATTTTTCCGTGCTTGTCAACGACGCCAGTATATACTTCTTCTCTCCCTAATCCCTTTTTGGTTCGCTTCACTTTTGCTAGTCCATTTTTAAAAGCATCTGCATCACTAAATTTTAAAGGAATACGTACTTCAAAGGTGACAGGGTCAATATAGCCACACCTATTTGTTTTTAGAGACTTCACTGCAAGAATCGTATCCCGTGCGCTACCCAATGCCACAAAGTCAGCTTTTTTCATGATGCCAGTAGATGGATTATAAATAGTAGCTATGTTTTTGTCTCCTAAATAATCTATGATATTGTAAAGTCCTCCTTCCCTAGATTCATTTACAGTCACCGCTATAGTATCGAATAAGACAGCACCACTAGATAGATCAATAATTTCACGAATCTCTTTCCTTGCCCCTATAGCAAGTCCTGTTTTTGATAGTTGCAAGGCATGATGTTCAAAATCAAATAATAGCTTGAACGTGTTAGCGTCTAATATATTAAAATAGCCGTTTGATTCTACCATAATGTATGGTGATACCTGGACTTGAAAATTATTGCCTGCGGGAGCATTAAACCGACGCATCAAATCAAAATCCCTTCCAAATGATTGTTTTAAAGGCTTAGAGAGACTGTACACTTTGCCGCTCTTTATGATGTGAATAGCATCTTCATTACTAGCAAAGTAAATCTTATCTTTTTCTATGGTTTCATTCCAAATAAAATCATGGGGAAAAATACAAGGCAAAACTAAGTTGCCTAGCTCATCCATGCTACCGTATAGGTTATTTTTGCGAACTATCAGGGAATCAAAACTTGGATTATTGAAGTGGGGACTATTGGCATGGACATCTTCAAATCCACCTATGAATCTAGATTCTCCAGCCTTATAAAACAATACGCCTTTCACACCTGCTTTACTAGCTTTGTATATGCCTTTCCTTTGATTTATGGGTAATATATACTCAAAACTATCCTTTACGAGCCTTTTCAAATTCTCGTCATACAAAGTAGCCTTACCATCATATGAATATAATGTAATCAAAGTGCTATCACGATGCTTCGTATTACAAAAACTATAAGTGTTAATTGCCCGCTGGAATTTGAAAGGCTGAACGATCTCTCGTTTTGTTGTAAACACACCATATTTACCTTTGCGTAGCCCACTAAACCATCCTTCCCTGCAAAATATAATTTCGGGTAGTTCATCAAAGGCTAAAAAGTCCATTTTATTTAGTGCCAAATCATACATATACCACTTCCCATCTGCTTCTTTCAGAAAGAAAAAATCTCTAAATCGTATCAGTTTTTCACCATTTTCTAGTCTCATCAAAGTTGTGCCTGTTCTACCAATCACTCTCCATTTTCCTTCGCTTTCTCTTATCAATGCTTTTCCATTTCTGAAAGGTCTTCCTGCTGCATTTTTTTCTTTAAGTGTAATTACAACATTACCCTCTAGATCAAAATAGGCATACTCATCTCCACTTCTCTTTTCTGCATTCAAATTCACATTTACTAGTCCTTCTCTTATTTCGGAAGAAGTACTCAAGTAAGGAAATTGAGGAAAGGTCTTCACGAACTTGGTGTTCAGATCATATAAGACAGTGCTTTTTTTGGACTCATCTCCTTGCTCCACATAAGCTGGATGATGAATTAAGACTTTTCCGTCTGTTGTAATGTTAGATATATGATGGTAAAGAGTAGGTAAGATTTCGTCCCCTTCGTAGTTAATGATTCCTTTATATTTTCCATTCTGAACTACTAAAAAATCAGAAGAATTATTGTGATGATAAGTGTCTGGTGTTCCCAATATCGTATTGATAGTAGCACGATGAAGATAATTTCCTTTACTAGCTTGGTATGGGGGCAGTACTTGTAAACCAAATTTAGAAAATGCTTTCAGATGTTTGTTCATCAAGCGGCCGTGCAGAATTATCAAGTCATCTTTGAGCGGAGTTCCCACAGAGGAAGTAAAAGGAGCGATGAGTGTCCCATCTTCTCTTATAGCTTTCCACTTTCCATCTTCGTAAACCTCAGCATAGTAGGCTTCCAACCAAGTGGTATCTTTGAAAATATCTAAAAAATAGTTTTTGAATAAATTCGCTTGATCGTAGGTGGCAGCAATTTGTATACTTTGGTTCTCATCCGCATATCCCCACTTTAGTCCGTTTTGGTAGGGTATGAGTTGGGCGTGAGTAACTACAGCAAAATTAGCCAGTAGCAAAAGGAGTATTAATCGTTTCATCGATACATATTTTGTAAAAAAACGAACAAAATCTAAAATTCGATGCTTTGAATATGTTGCTTTTAAAATGAGACTAATGTCTCTCATATATTGCAAATGGGATAAATTTTTGCATATGAATACAAGGCTGTAAGAAGTCTATCAACCCCGTGCAAGTCCAAAATCCTCAATTCCAAAGCCTCGTAGAGGTGAACTATTGGTAGAAACGTCCAATTTTTCCTTGTCTAAGCTCCGTAGGTGCGAACTGTAAGGCCTTCATAGTACGTACCTACGGCACTTGATAACATTTTTAGCATTTTTTCTACCCAGCGTACATCCCTAGCGGGATTTTTGGATGCGTAAAAATTTGTGTTTCCGTCCATAAAAAACCTTTGAGCATACTTGTTGCTCAATCTCAAGAGCTTTACTAATTTTTTTTCAGGCAACACCAAAAAATTCGTACACCCTGAGTATGAAGATACTCGTTGATCTGTTCAAATTGTTCATTCGTTTAACTACAAAATATTGATACTGAAAGTATTAAAAGAATCAACAGCTCAACCAATCAACAAAAAATAAAATGCACTTTTGTATCTCAAATGGATCATACATAGACATTTACCCCTTCCTCATCTAAGCAAGTCAAACAAAAGTCTATCAAATGATACCTAAGCCAAATCAAAACTGTATTTTTGCGGCCGTGTTACTAAAGCTATCACAAAAATGTTTTTTTGTTGATATGGGTTAGTTATTCGGCAATCCGAAAGACTTACCGATCAGAGCGTTCTTTACAACCCAAGAGCATGTTTGGAGTAGGATAGCTTACTACACAACACCGAAGAACCAGTACAAATAGAAAAATATGGATAGGAATACGATTATAGGCTTTGCGTTAATTTTTTTGTTGCTGATGGGCATGCAGTTTTTTCAGAACAAAAATCGCTTAGCACTAGAGGCGGAAAAACGCGTACAGGATTCCATTGCTTATGTGGAATACCAAAAAGATAGTATCGCCAACGCATTGGCTACCGAAAATACAGAGACTACGGTAAAAGATTCTGCGCAAATTTTACTGGACTCCATTCAGCGCTTGCAACAAGCACAGGCTTTTGGCGCATTCTCCAATGCCGCTAGTGGCACGGAAAAAGAAGTGACGCTGGAAAACGACTTACTGAAAGTCACCTTTACCAATAAAGGTGGCAGAGTTAAGAATGTGTTGCTGAAGGAGTACTTCAAAATGGGACCAGTGGAAGAAGGCGAAAACAAAGAACCGCTCTATCTGCTGGAAAACGAAAAAAATAAATTCCAATATGACTTGCCACTGCTCACGGGCGCAAAGATTTCGAGTGACGACCTATTCTTTGATGTCGAAAAAAGTGGTAATAGTATCGTCTTTCGGGCAAAAGCCGCTACAGGACAGTATTTTGAGCAGAAATATAGCTTGCCCGATGGTACTTACGCGATGAACTACGACCTTAAGTTTAATAATTTGGATAATGTGTTAGCACGTGATCTTGAAAATATTCAATTGGAATGGGTCAATTATTTGGATAAAATTGAACGGAATGTAGACTACGAGCGCAGAATGTCTAGCGTTTACTTCAAAACGGTCGAAGACGATGCCGACTATTGCAATTGTAATAAAGCAGATACCGAGAATTTGGAAGAAGCGGTCTCTTGGGTGGCACACTCCAATCAGTTTTTCAATAGTGCTTTGATTAGCAAAGAAACTGCTTTTTCATCAGGTGTGATGGAAACTGCCGAGACCGACCGAGGCGACGAAGTAGCATATCTGAAAAAACTGCGTTCAGAGCTGCAAATTCCTTACGATGAGTTGAAAGATGGCTATTCGATGCAGTTCTACGTTGGTCCAAAAGAATACGACCGCTTGGCTGCTTTCGACAACGAATTGCAATACACGATTCCTTTTGGGATCAGTATCTTTGGGACAGTCAATCGCTACGTCATTCGCCCGCTGTTTGGCTTTTTACTCAGTTTCATCAGCAGCGAAGGTATCGTTATCTTGATACTCACCCTCATTGTTAAGTTGTTGCTCTTTCCCTTGACTTACAAAATGTTGTACTCTCAGTCGAAGATGGCGGTACTAAAGCCCCAAATGAGTAAGGTGCGCGAAAAATACAAAGACGACGCCCAGCAGCAGCAAGTAGAAACCATGAAAATGTATCGCGAATTCGGAGTCAATCCACTGGGTGGCTGTATGCCGATGGTTTTACAAATGCCCGTTTGGTTTGCGCTCTACCGATTCTTTCCTGCTTCCATCGAGTTTCGACAGGCGAGTTTCCTCTGGGCAAATGATCTATCCTCTTTCGATGTGTTCACGCGCTTGCCGTTTGAAGTGCCTTTTTATGGTAGTCATATTAGCCTATTCACGCTGCTCTGGGCAGTAGCGACACTGGCTTATACGATCTACAATTCCCGCAATATGGATATGTCGGCGGTCAATAATCCTGCTATGAAATATATGCAGTATTTTATGCCGATCATGTTTATCTTTTTCTTCAATAATTTTGCGTCTGGATTGACGTGCTATTTACTTTTTAGTAGTATTTTCAACATCTTACAAACTGTTTTGACCAAAAATGTCATTATTAATCAAGACAAGATCAAAAAGGAGTTGGAAGCCTATCGGAAAAAGCCCAAGAAAAAGGGCGGTTTCCAAGAACGACTAGAGAAAGCTATGAAGCAGCAGCAGCAAATACAAGAAGCTCGCCAAAAACGCAGCAGTAGCAGTAGTTCGGGTGGTCGTAGGAAGCGGAAGAAGTAGACGTCATAAATGTTGATTTGGGAACAAAAGTAGTTGACATTTTACTCAGAAATAGCCTGACTCAATACAAGAAAATCGCGTAATAAGTAGGCTTAGTAAATCTCTTCGGACGGAAACACAAATGCTCAGTTCTTTTTCTTGAGAAAAGAACTGGGCATTTGTGTTTCCGTCCATAAAAAACCTTCAGGCATACCTGTTGCGTGATCTCAGTTTAAAATGTTGCTTAAAACTTCATATCCGCTTAGAAAAAATTATCAAGGATAATATCATTGCTTTCTGGAGGTTCTTTATCTGTAAACACAACAATAAAATGGCTGATAATCAATCTTTCTGGTACTTAGAGAATATAGATGTGACAGGTATTTTTTGTCCGAACAAGCTAGAAGATGCAATGGAGAGCCATGCGCACAAGAAATATAAAAAAGGGCAGTACATTTATTTGCCCAATGAACATGCCGATAAAATCTACTTCATTGCATCGGGCAGCGTAAAGATTGGTCACTATGGCGATGGCGAAAAAGAGATTACCAAAGCGATATTAGGCGTTGGGGAAGTCTTCGGCGAGCTTTCCTTATTGGGAGAGGACAAGCGTCGCGATTTTGTGATGGCGATGGAAGATAGCGTAGTTTGCATCCTCAGCAAAGCGGAAATGAATGCGCTGATGAAAAATCACAGCAGTTTGAGTCTCTTTATGATGAAACTAATGGGATCAAAGCTGCTGGAAATGGAAAAGCGGCTAGAATCTTTGGTTTTCAAGGATTCCAGAACCCGCATTATCGAATTTCTGAAAAATCTTGCGGATAAAAAAGGGCAAAGAGTTGGCTACGAAACCCTAGTCAGGGGCTTTATGACCCATCAAGAAATCGCGAACCTAACCGCAACTTCTCGACAAACAGTGACCACCGTACTGAACGAATTGCGCAATAAAAACGTATTGACTTTTAATCGGCGTAGACTGCTGATTCGAGATTTAGATTTGTTAGCGAAGGAAGGAAATTTGGGCTAGAGGTTAGACTCGTAAACTGAAGAGGTGTACAATCTATAAAGTGCAAGTGCAAGTTCAGAGCGCGACACAGATAGCAACTTTGTACACGCCTAATAGATATGCGAATAACAACAGTACATATCTCATTTTTCTTGACATTTGACTCAGATATGATTCAGGTCAATATCCGCAAATTGAGCAACAAGTATGCTCCGTAATTCTCTTCGGACGGAAACACAAATTTCAACTTATTTTTTGGAGAAAAATAAGTTGAAATTTGTGTTTCCGTCCATAAAAAACCTTTGGGCATACTTGTTGCGCGATCTCAAA
>JBCDKV010000080.1:0-11495 GCA_038746215.1 Bacteroidota bacterium
AATAAGTTGTGTCGCCACATAAAAAAAGGATTGAATTCAGTGATTTGTATGTTTTTGAGCGCAAAGGGGCGCAGATAGTTGATGGTCTGATACCAATAGTCCATCTTGGCGCGAGCAAGTGTTTTCGACTTCAATTTTCGCTGGAACTGCTCTTCTAAATCTCCTAAAATCTCTTCTGTTAACGCTTCTTTGAGCAGTACTTGAATTAACTTCTTTGCGTACTTTGGCGGTGTTCGATTAGACTTCATTGGTCATTCAATTTAACCCATACGAAAAGCAAGATCTGGAAACTGATTCCACAGACTGATTTTAAAATCGCGTGCCTCTTTCAGCACTTTTTCGCCATAGGCGGTGATTTCGTAGATGCGTTTGCGTCGACCACCACGTTGCGCACTCGGCTCGCCCATTTCTGAGATCAAAAACCCTTTCTTGCTCAAACGATTAAGCGTAGAATGCACCGAGCCAATGGAGACCGTCCTCCCTGTCTGGCTTTCAAATTCTTCCGCAATTTTGAAAGCATAGGCATCATCGCCCAGAATACCGACTAGCAACAACAGCACCTCTTCAAACGCTCCTAATTTTGTTTCTATCATTTTTCGATGATTAGTTACTTAATTGAAGAACAAATGTAGATGAAATTTTATTTGTTTTACAATTTAGTAAGAAATAATTCAAATATCATGCGCTTTTCCATTCTCAAACCAATACACCCACCTGTCCAATTTTATACAAATACATAAGACTTATTTAAGTCATATAACTGATAATCAATCCTTTAAATCCATGGCATAAATATTGGTATAGAATAGCTAAAAACGAAACGATGTTTAAAAATCACATTAAAATTGCCTTCCGCCATCTGCTCAAAGACAAGCTATTGAGCGGCATCAATGTTTTGAGTCTTTCCATTGGTTTAACAGGTGCATTGGTCTGTTATTTGATCTTGCAGCATCAGCTTCATTTTGATAGCTTTCACAGTCAATCAGAAACCACTCATCGCATTGTGCAGCATACCCATACACAAGGCGACGTTGCATATTGGAGTACGACGGCTTATCCTTTACCTGCTGCTTTGCGAGCCGACTTTCCGAATGTCAAAACCACGCAAACGGCTGGACCATTTTCTCGAGTTTTTAGTGTAGAAAATGCGATTGGTGATGTGATTCGATTTGAAGAAGACCATGTTTTGTTTGCGGATGAATACTATTTGGATTTTTTTGATTTTCAAAAGCACTTTCCAGCAGGGCAAGATATTTGGCTGGCAGGCGATCGAGCAACCGCTTTTCAGCAAGATGAATCGATTATCATCACTGAAAAAGTTGCGGAGCGTTATTTTGGAAAATCTGCATTGGACAATGGAGATGTGATTGGAAAGATTATGTCTTTGAATAACAAAAATCCTTTGACGGTTACAGGCATATTGCGCAATCCGCCCAATAATACCAATCTTCAGTTTGACATTATTGTACCGTATCCATTTTTTAGCAAAAACAACCCTTATCCAGGTCAAAATTGGGCAGGTAATTATGCAGGAACAGCTTTCGTTTCGATTGCTGACAATGTCACACCTGCCGATTTTGAGAACACCCTCAACGAATGGAAAAAGAAATACCTAACGCCCGAAGATGTAAAACGAATTGAGTATCACTTACAACCGCTTTCAGATATTCATACTAATAATTTGTACGCCGCAACGCCAGGCAGCTATACGGTCAATTCTACTTTGCTTTGGGGTTTAGCAGGAATGGCAGCTTTTCTCCTATTTATTGGCGTTGTCAACTTTGTCAATCTTTCTACCGCTCAAATGACCAAACGAACCAAAGAAGTCAGCATCAACAAAATTCTAGGAAGCTCCAAAACACAATTGCGTCTCCAGTTTTTGAGCGAAACTTTGATGATGAGTGGTGTGGCTTTACTGGTTTCTATTGCTGCCACTCACCTTGTCGTCAATAGCTTCAACAATTCCTTTGCGCTAGCCAATATCAATCTCCATTTTTCTTCAGAGGCTTATGTTTTTGGCATTGGACTTACTTTACTAACGAGCCTATTATCAGGTATTTACCCATCTATTTTGCATTCTAATGCTGCGCTTTTAAAAGGACTTAAATCACAAGTGCCACAAGTATCTCTAGGCGGTTTTGGTTTGCGGCAAGCCTTGATTGTTTTTCAATTTAGCATCGTTTTCTTATTGCTGATTGGTACAATTTTAGCTAAAAACCAAATGGATTTGTTCCTAAAAAAGGATATTGGTTTTGATAAAGAAAATATTGTCACCATCAATATTCCTGGCGGAAATCTAGAAGCTTTGGAGCGTTTTCGCACGCAAATTTTGAAACATCCAAACATCGAAGACATGAGCTACGCAACGGGCATTCCAATGACACATGACTTTGCTTACGGCACAGATATTCGCTTCCCGCAAGAGTCGGCAGAGAGCAGAAGAGCAGCAGAAATGAAAGTGGTGGATTTGCATTATTTGGAGATGTATGATTTGAAATTGAAAGCAGGAAGGTGGTTAGATAAATCTAATGTACAGCCCAATTTCAATGCCTTTGTGGTCAATGAAAAGCTGGTGAAAGAAATGGGCATGACACCCGAGGAAGCTATCGGTAAAGAAATCGTTATCAATGAAGGGCAAGCACCGATCATTGGCGTGGTAGAAGACTTCAACAATAACTCCTTGAAAGAAGCGGTCACGCCTTGCTTATTGTTCTATTGGAATACGGGATTTTTGAGAGAAGCAGGTCTGAAAATTAGTTCCATGCAAGATTTGTCAAGCACCTTAGCGCAGGTTCAAGCCACTTGGAAAGCTAATTTCCCCGAAGCAATTTTTGACTACCAATTCGTAGATCAATCCATTGCCAGTTACTATCAGTTGGAAAACTTCATCTATCAAACCTTCCGCACATTTGCCATCATTTCCATTCTAATTGGTTGCATCGGTTTGTACGGCATTATGACTTTTATTACTGCCACTCGCATCAAAGAAATTGGCGTCCGCAAAGTGCTAGGCGCATCGGTTTCGAGTATTGTTGGCTTGCTATCCAAAGACTTTTTAAAGCTCATTCTATTCGCTTTCGTTTTAGCTGCTCCCATTGCCTACTATTTTATGCATCAATGGCTCGCCAATTATACGTACAGCGTCCCCATTCATTGGTGGCTGTTTGCATTGGCAGGCGTTCTGGCAGTTGGTATCGCTTTGCTGACAGTGAGTTTTCAGTCGGTGAGGGCGGCTTTGGCGAATCCTGTGGAGAGTTTGAGGAGGGAGTAATAAAAAATCATCATTGACTCAATTACCCAGTTTTTTGTGCTGAAATAGGCTAAAATAAATTTGCATATATCAAAAAGAATACAGGTACGAACCTTGGTTAAGGTAATTTGGATAAGCGATTATTTTTTTGTAACTTAATAATATAGGAAACATAGGGCTTCCAGCCGATAAAATACTAATTTTCAATTATTAGGTATTTTAAGCCTTTTAGAAAGCATTTCTTTTCTTTTCAAAAACTGGGACATCGAGTATTGAGATTCCTCATCATGTTCGTCAGTCCTTCTAAGCCGAAACGCTCTATTCTTTTGTCTGTGACGAATAAGACTACTTTTCAAGCGGACGCCAAACACGCTCGTCAAAGACGAAGCAAATAATACGTTTCGCATTGCAAATACTCACGAACAAGTGTATTAAAAGAAGATGCCTATCCTGCAGGCGGTTGAAGAAACTAAGTAAGACAGAAAATTGTTAGAGGTTAAACTGTCAGTTGCGTTTGAGTAAAATGAATAAATACTTAGAAGTATTTATATTTTCAATCTAAATATCTGAAAATGAATGCTGTAAAATTAAAAAGTGGGATTTTAGAAATGGTGATAAGCATAGATGACTTAGAATCATTGAGGGAATTGAAAACGTTGGTTGCTGATTTTGTAGGTAATCATTCACGAGATGTTGATTATTGGGATGAAATGAGCGAAGTAGAAAGAACTGAATTAGAAGTAGCAATAGAGGAAAGCAAGGATGAAAGCAATCATGTGAGTCACGATGAGGTCATGAAAAAATACAGAAAATGGCTAGACAAATAGTTTGGAATAAGCGAGCAGTAGCCAGTTTTGATGAAATTGTTGAGTACCTTGAGGAAAATATATCAGAAGCAACAGCGGAAAAATTTGTCAACGATCTTTACATTTTGATAGAAAAAATAGATAAATATCCAGAGATAGGTAGAAAAACAAAGAATAGGAAAACCGTGAGGCAATATAAAATAGACAAGTACAGAAAGTTATATTATCGAAAGCATGGCAGAAAATTAATAATAATTTTCTTGTTTGATGAAAGAAGAAATCCAATATCCAATCCTTATAAATGAGGATTTCCTACCTGTGTTCGTCAGTCCTTCTAAGCCGAAACGCTCTATTCTTTTGTCTGTGACGAATAAGACTACTTTTCAAGCGAACGCCAAACACGCTCGTCAAAGACGAAGCAAATAATACGTTTCGCATTGCAAATGCTCACGAACAGGCATCTTCAGAACCCTAGTATCACAATCCTATCTCTTCTCACATCCACAACCAACAACACTGTCCTAAGCTAATACAATAAGCTGTTCAAATTTATACATGCTCACCACATATTTCGACTTAATCATTTGATTATCAAACAATAAAGGGTTTGGCATAGATATTGGTCTTGCTAATGGATATTTAGAGCAGAGCAGTCAGATCGCTTTACTGTCAGAAAAGCTTAAGCCAATATAAGGTACTGATTACCAACGTATTTTTCTCGCTTCTGACCGTCCTAAAAGGACGATCTAATCTCTGACTTTTTAGAATGTCCATTGGTGAAGATATTGGTAAATTATGCGAATAACGGGTAAAATGCTATATTTTGTGGCAGTAACAGCTTTACTAAACTTCTGAAACTCAGTAAAGTGTTTGAGATCGCACAACAAGTATGCCCAAATGTTTTTTATGGACCGAAACACAAATTTCAACTTGTATTTACGTCCGAAGAGAATTACCGAGCATACTTGTTGCTCAATTTGCGGATATTGACCTGAACTATATCTGAGTCAAATGTCAAGAAAAATGAAATATACACAGTCGTTATTCACATAGATTATAGATGGAAGAAGCAAAAGTCTTGAAAGACTGTTTCCAGCATCGTCTCTTGTAGGGAGTCATGCACCAGTCAAGTAAACCATCTAATAAACATTGGTTATGCGCTACACAAACATAAAATACGCCTTCCGTCGCCTGCTAAAACAACCCGTTTTTACGAGCATCAATGGCATTGGTTTGACACTCGGTCTGATCGCTTTTCTCTTCATCGTACAATACGTCAACTTTCAGTGGAGCTTCAACGAAATGTACCCAAATGTGGAGCGAACCTATCGGCTACTAGACGCAGCAGCAGGTGAAGCACTCAATCCTTTGAATGCACCTGGCATTGTGCCTAGAGTGAAAGAGCAAATACCTGGCATAGAATTAGCGGCTCGCCTTATGGAGGGTATAGGCTCTGGAACCATTCTAGTGGAGCAAGCCTACAAAGGGCAGTCGTTGTCCAGAGAAAGGGTCACATTTGTAGATGACGATTTCCTAAAGATATTTGAACTGCCCACACTCAGCGGGACACCAGACTTGACTGCCCCCAATACTTTTGTGTTGACCAAGTCTGCAGCCTTACAGTATTTTCAGACGGTGGATGTGGCGAATGAAAGCCTCACGCTCATCAATCAATTCGGAGAATATTCGTTTCGCATTACTGGCGTAATTGAAGATTTTCCTTCCAATTCAGATATTCAAGCGAATATTTTAGCTTCCATGTCCACGCTCGAATCAGAAGCTTACATCGGTTACAATACTTGGTTAGATCTCAATACCTTATCGAGTAGTTTTGTCACTTCTTATTTTACACTTGCTGATGCGGGCGTTGCCGATAATGTTGTATCTTACCGCAAGTCCCTAGCAACAGCAGTAAACGCAGAGGAGCCTTTGGAAGTGGCACTACAGGCGGTGTCTAACATGCATTTAGATCGTGGAGAAAGCGGTCTGCTCCCCACCTTTGGGAATGCTCGACTCGTTTGGTTCTTACTCATTTTAGCCATTTTAATATTGATTATTGCGTGGATCAATTACGTCAATTTATCAACGGCACAGTCCCTGAAGAAAGCACATGCAGTTTCGGTCAAAAAAGTAATTGGTGCTAATCGAGCCTACCTGATTCGGCAGCAGTTGAGCGAGACCTTTTTACTCACCCTCGCCAGCGTTGCTTTAGCCATCATTGGATGCCTCCTATTACAGCCTTTTTTCAATTATTTCGTCGATTTCCCCTTGAGTCTAAGGATGCTACTGAATGCGCAATTCGTACTGGGTATATTGGCATTTCTATTCTTGACCAGTCTGACCGCAGGATGCTATGTTGCCTTTGTATTGACCAGTTTTAATCCTTCGCTTATCCTGAAAGGAAGTTTTCTGCGTTCCAAAAAAGGGATTTGGGTTAGAAAGACTTTGGTCACTGCCCAATTTGGCATCACGATTGCCTTTATTGCTGCGACTGCAATCATGCTGATGCAAATTAAATACTTACAAAGTAAAGATGTTGGTATCGCTATGGAGCAACGCCTATCTTTCACTGGACCAGCAAGCTATGGTGAGGGTTGGGTAGATACCAGAGATGCCTTCTTGGAGCAGATTAAACAACTGCCTTTCGTAAAAAAATTCAGTGCCAATGGCGGTAATCCAGGACAGGGCTACAATATGTCGCTTAGGTTCAATAAAGAGCAATCAGAGGCGGTCATAAGTGGTGGAATTCTAGGAGCAGATGAAGGATTATGCTCCATATTTTTTATTGACGAATCTTTTTTGGATGTCTTTGAAATAGAAATTCTTGCAGGAACAGCCCCCACAACGTCAATGGTGAGAAGAGGTTGGTGGAATCACAATAAAATGGTTTTTAATGAAACCGCTATCAAGCAATTAGGCTTTGAAAATCCCGCTGAGGCAGTGAATAAAGTGGTTTATGCGAATGTAAATGGGCAAATCCAAGAGATCGAAATTCTCGCAGTGGTCAAAGATTACAATCACAATTCTTTACACGCCGAAATGGATGCATTGGCACTAGCACCAAGCCTTAATCACGCTTGGTTTACTTTGGCTTTGACGCCCAATACAACGAGTGAACAATTAGCTGAAATCGAACAAATCTATACCACTCATTTTCCCAAAAGTCCTTTCAACTATCAGTTTGTAGATGAATACTATCGTTCTTTCTACGAAGAGGATCGGCGGTTGGGGCAACTCGTCAGTGTGGGTGCAGGCTTGGCTATTTTCATCTCTTGTTTGGGCTTATTGGGCTTGGTAGCTTACACTGTGGAACAGCGCAATAAAGAAATCAGTATCCGAAAAGTGCTAGGTGCTAGCGTCAGTAGTATTGTGGGTTTGATTTCCAAGGATTTTGTACCCCTCATTGTAGTAGCTATTTTTGTCGCCTCTCCGCTAGCTTATTATGCTATGACGCAATGGTTAGCTGATTTTGCTTATCGCATCGAAATTCGCTGGTGGGTATTTGCGTTGGCGGGTGTGGTAGCAATTGGCATTGCTTTACTGACGGTAAGTGTACAGAGCATAAAGGCAGCCTTGGCAGATCCTTTGAAGAGTTTGAGAAATGAGTAAACGGCTACTCCAAAAGGAGGTCACTTTAAAGAACCTCTCTAAAAAAAGGCTATTACCGAATACAAAGAGTGTGTCTTGTTACAAACCGCTTTAATAGCCTACATGAGACAGTAACCTTGACATTTTTGATGACAAAGCCTGATTTCATTTAAAAAACATGATCACTGTCTGAGACGGTGGCTTTTTAAGAGATTAATAGAATGAACATGAAAATTAAATTTTGCTCAGTCATTTTTCATATCCTGATAATATGCCATTTTCAGGCACAGGCTCAATTGCCAGACACAAGCGAACAAAAAATAGATGCCATATTCGAGCAAATGAACGAGGCCACACCAGGCTACATGATCGGTATTATACAAGACACGAGTTTTCTTTTCCAGAAAGGTTACGGATTAGCCAATTTGGATTATCAAATACCTGTAACTGCTAATACTGCTTTTAATATTGCTTCGCTCTCTAAGCAATTTACGGCGGCTTGTATAGCCTTGCTTATCATGGAGGATCAGCTTTCACTGGAAGACGATGTTCGTAAATACTTGCCTGATTTTCCCAAGTATAAGCATCCAATTCAAATCAAGCATTTGATCTACATGACTAGCGGTATCAACGATTACTACTATAACGAGCGAGAGAACGAACAAGATTGGAGTAGCCTACAATTCTTCAATATAGATATGGCAATTGAGGCTTCCTTAAGTAATAAAAGACTCATGTACCAACCTGGCACACAGTGGTCGTACAGCAACATCAATTATATGCTACTCACTAAAGTAGTAGAAAAGATTTCTGGCAAAAGCTTTTCTAGCTTTATCAAAGCGCGGCTTTTTGAACCATTAGGTATGCAAAACACGCTCGTACATGATGATATCTTTCAGGTCATCCCCAACCGAGCAATGGGCTACAATTATAGAGATGAAGAAAACACCAACTGGATGTTGGAAAACGGCTACTTGCAAGCACGCGGGGAAGGCTTTTTACAAATTCATCGGAATTCACCACACTATGGTGGAAGTGGTGTCTATACTACTATGAATGATCTAAAAAAGTGGATTGCCAACTTCGAAACCAAAGCATTTGGTGGTCAGCAATTCTACGATCTCCTGCACCAGACCATGAAATTTGAGCACGACAAAACTAACGACGCTTTTGGCTTGGTATTCGGCGATTTTAATGGACACGAAATTGTATGGTATGAAGGCGGTGATTGGGGATTTAGTAGCTACCTGATGCGCTTTCCTAAAAATGGACTGACGGTCGTTTGTTTCTCTAATTTAGGAACGGGAAATGCTAGACAATACGTCAATCAAATAGTGGATATTTTAGTAGAAGATGAATTAATAGAATTGAAATAAAGCGTATTTGAATTAAGAAATTTAATGAAAGAAACAAATGAAAAACATTGAAGATTTAGTTTGAAATACTGTTAGGCAGATACCTAATAGAACAATAAAAATACTTGATCATGAAAAATTTAATGTTTCTGTTTGTTTTCATTTCACAATCACTATTTGCTCAAATCCAAATGGAAACAACTAATGAACTGATCGGTTCTTGGGAAGGTGCTTTCATCAAGAGCAATTCGTATCAAAAGATAGAAGTTGATTTTTACGAAAGAGATGGTCAATTGTATGGACTGCAAATGATGGACGAATGGAATCCGACTTATTGGGGATTTGAAGTTCCTGTAACAGTAGACTCTGTGGGTAAAATAACTTTTGGGACGGGCTATGGTAAAACAGAATTGGTATTGGATAGTGAAAACTTGGAGGTGGTTGGACAGTTAGTTGGTTTGACACCCACGATCTACATGCACCTCAAAAAAGTGGCAGAAAGACCTGCACCAAACTACAACATCGAAGAAGTTGCTATCAATTCTGATGGTAACAAACTATATGGTCACCTACACTTACCTTATGTCAATCCTACTAATACAGTTATCATTTTTGTCGGTGGCAGAGGCTGTGGCGCAGATGAGACGGAGCATAATCTCTACGCGAAGTTCCTAAGAAAGTACGGTATCGCTGTGATGACTTATCAAAAACGTGGAACAGGCAAATCAACTGGAGAATGTGGAAGTGCGACTATTGAAGATTTGGCAGCTGATTTAACGGCTGTAAAAAAATACCTTGACAATCGCGCTGAGCAGTTTGTAAAAATAGGTACACTTGGTGTCAGTGCAGGTGGGTGGACGATGATCAAAGCAGAAGAGAATATAGATTTTGACTTTATGATCAGTATTGTCGGTCCTTCTACTTCTGTGAAAGATCAGCAAACTCAATCAGCAATGTACGGGGCTGATTTTTATGGATTGAACGAACCAATACGCAAGGAACTAATGACCTACACTGATCTTATGCTCAATGCAGAACCATCCACAGAGGTCTTTACCAAGATGAAAAATCTGCTGTTGCTAGCAGAAAAGAATCGATGGCGAATACTGTTAGAAGACACGGATATTCCGAGTTCTGTGAGTGCAATTAATGATCTATGGGTGAGAAGACACGACTACGACCCAAAAGATGTTCTTTCGAATTACGATAAACCATTTCTAGCTCTTTACGGCGAAGATGATTTTATTGTCCCTCAAAAAGAGAATATAGAGGCACTGAACACCTACTTTAAAGGAAGAGAGGATCGAATGACTGCTATCATGGTTCACAACGCAGAACATGGAATGGAAATGGAGCGCAAATGGATCAACTTAGGCCAGGATAGAAGTTACTGGCATTTTTATCGAATATCACCAAAAGTACGCATAGCAATTGTGGATTTTCTGAATAAGTATAACCTAAAACAATGAAGGAGTAACCTACTCGTTCAAAGGAGTACGAAATTAAAAAAAATGAAAGTTTTGTCCCTTGCTCGTCCACCACATCCACAATAAAAACGCAATGCTCGCGACAACTTGTTCCGTTGTTTGCGGACAAAAGCATCGGACTCTGTCCGCGATACCCGTTCTCGCACGCTTGTAAAAGACAAAAAGCACAAGGTTTTGCATCAGCATGAGGCAAAGAACTTACAAATACGCACGAAAAGACATGCAGCTTTATAAATTATAGAATTGATTTTGAAATCGTGTAAATATAAACTAAGCCGCTCGTCGAATACCATCCAACACCAAAACTCCATCCTCATTAGTCGAAACATTGATCTCCACCCACTCACCAATTAGGTGTCGAATAGTTTTTTGGATCAAATGCTTAGGCACACGCAAAGAGTAGTAAACTTGTTTTTTGGTTTCTTTGAATTTAATCAATTCTTGTTCAACGTCAGCAGAGGCCAAAATTCCGTACAAAGGCACATTCATTTTCGATTTTTGCGGAGTGGTTTCTTCTTCAGAGATTTTCTTTAGGATTTCGCTTTTCACTTCTTTCAAACGATGTAAAGCAACTCCTTTGGCAGTACCTGATAATCCTAGATCTGTTAATTGCAGGGCTTCTTGATAACAGCCCAATTGGTAGGCGAGCCAAGCAGCACTTTTTAAATAAAGATACTTCCATTCATTTTCATCAGGCTCATTCTGCAACCGCAAGGCAGCAGCACGTTCTAAGATATACGCTTGACTTAAATTTTGGAGTGCTACCCCATTTTTTCCTTTCATTTTAGCAATATCTGCAATATCTGCCAGTTCCATTGCCAGCTCATGAATCTTATTAGCAATTTCTACATTAGTCATATAATGCAATTTTAGAGCTTGTTTGGAGCAGGATTGAACTGTAAATCAATAGTTTGCGGTTCTGGCGAAGAAAATAATAGCGACTTTATCGAGATAAACGAGCGATTATTTTCAAAGTCAGGTTCGTAAAATATTGTTTTACAGGAAGATA
>JBCDKV010000081.1:0-11462 GCA_038746215.1 Bacteroidota bacterium
AACAAGTATGCCCAAAAGTTTTTTATGGACGGAAACACAAATTTCAACTTATTTTTCTCCAAAAAATAAGTTGAAATTTGTGTTTCCGTCCGAAGAGAATTACCGAGCATACTTGTTGCGCGAATTCTTTTCATTGACTCAGACTGTTTTCTGTTAACAAAACTGAGACTTCGTACAGCCCTAATTTATAATTATTGATGCGAATAACGAGTAAAATGCTCCACTTTATGGCGGTACAGCTTTCAACCTTTTGAAACTTAGTAAAGTGCCTGAGATCGCACAACAAATATGCTCAATTTGCGGACATTGATCTGAACTATATCTGAGTCAAATGCCAGGAAAATGAGATTTGTACAGTCGTTATTCGCATTATCAACCAAAAAGTAAAATCAAGGGAATCTGTGTAATAAACAGATCAACAATTCAACGAATAAACAAAGTCCAGCTTTTAGCGATTGCCATGCTAAAAAGTACACCTAGCTAAACAAATTCTCCTTCTATCACTACTTCCTTCAAATTTGGGTTCTTTACGATGGCAGCCTCTACGTATTCGTGTGTAGAAAGTATATCTGGACCTGTTTTTTTGATCGCAATGGTATGCTCGTAATGTGCAGAAGGCATATTATCAATAGTGACAATCGTCCACTGATCGGGCAAAGAGCGAACCCCTTGTTTTCCCATATTAATCATCGGCTCAACAGCAATCACTAGTCCTTCTTGTAGCTTGAATCCTTTGCCTCTTCGTCCGTAGTTGGGTACTTCGGGTGCTTCGTGCAGTTCTTTTCCTACACCGTGTCCGACCAATTCTCTTACAATACCGTACCTATATTTACGTACGTGCTGTTGAATGGCAAAACTGACATCGCCAATGCGCCGACCTACTCTTGCTTGCTCGATTCCTTTGTATAACGATTCTTTTGTTCGTCGCAGCAACTGCATGGTCGCTTCATTCACGTCTCCAATGGCAAACGTATAGGCAGCATCTCCGTAGAATCCGTTCCAAAATACACCACAATCTACAGAAACTATATCACCATCTTCAAATGGTCGCTTCACAGGAATACCATGTACGACCGCTTCATTTCTGGATACACAGAGCGTTGCTGGAAAATCATTATAGCCTAAAAATCCTGGTTCAGCACCATGATCTCTGATAAATTGTTCTGCCGCTTTATCTATATCTAAGCCAACTGCACCTGGTTTCAGCAGATCTCCCACTAATGCCAGCGTCTTGCTCACGAGCAGGTTGCTTTTACGCATTAACTCAATCTCTTCCTCCGTTTTGTAATATATCTTATTCGACTTTTTACGCATAATCTATCTCATTAATAACGAATAATTAGGTCTGTACGAAGTCTCAGTTTCGTTAACATTTTACTCAGAAAGAGCCTGAGTCAATGCAAGATAATTGAGCAACAAGTATGCTCAGGAGGTTTACTATTTTTTTTTCAGGCATCACCAAAAACTTCGTACACCCTTAACAAATAATCTAGGATAGCAATATTATACTGCGTATGGAATAAAAAGTGCATTTCCATCTTTGTTGATTTGTTGAACTGTTTATCTGTTTAATACGCTTAGGATCAACGCCTCGCAGTTCAACGAATAAACAATTTAAACAGATAAACAGGTATATTCATTTGTACAGATTTATCCCGTTTACAGTATAATCCACTAGCCCTCACAATGAATTAGCCCAAGCCACTACAACCGTGACTTGAGCTAATTGTTTATCTGAGGTTTACAAAACTTATATTAAGTGCTTGCACCCAAAGAATGCAAACCACATATTCTATCATTTTTATATTACATGCTTGCGCCGATTCCTTGCATGCGACTACTTCTTCCTTGCACTCTACCTGACTTCACTAAGCCATCGTACTTTCTCATAAGTAAGTAACTTTCTATTTGCTGTAGGGTATCTAATACCACCGCCACCAAGATCAAAAGTGAAGTTCCGCCAAAGAACAATGCAAAGGCTTGATTCACGCCGAACGCATAAGCAATAGCTGGCAAAATAGAAATCAGACCCAAGAATACCGAGCCAGGCAAGGTAATTCTAGTCGTTGTTGAATCAATGAAATCTGCGGTAGCTTTTCCTGGCTTAATACCTGGTATGAAAGCATTTTGTCGCTTCAAGTACTCTGCATATTGCTTTGGATTTACCAAAAGTGCTGTGTACACATAGGTAAACAGGACGACCAAGAAAAAGTAAATTACATTATACGGACCAGAGAATGGATTGCTGATGGTTTGCAAGAAAGAGCTATTCGCTGCATCTGATTCTGCACCCGCAATGAATCCAAAGATAGTAGCAGGCAAGAACATCAACGCTTGGGCAAAAATGATCGGCATTACACCCGCTGCATTGACTTTTAATGGAATGAAATCGCGAGAACCAGCAACTGGCATTTGGTTAGAACCTCGCCCAACCATTCGTTTTGCAAACTGTATTGGAATCCTACGAACAGCTTGTACAATAGCTACGGTTGCCATGACTACAAAGAACAACGCTGCTATTTCTAAGATGAACAACAATAATCCACCACCATTGAATTGCAATTCAAATTCAGCGAGTAGTGCCTGAGGTAGTGCCGCGATGATACCAATTGTAATCAACAAAGAGACTCCATTACCGATTCCTTTTTCAGTAATACGTTCTCCCATCCACATCGCAAAGATTGTTCCAGCAGAAAGTACGATAATATTAGAGAACCAGAATATACCTTCTGGTACACTAGGATCAACAGCATTCAGACCTGTTTTCACATAAGCTAAATAACCACCACCTTGTACTAGCGTGATACCCAATGTCAGCAAACGAGTAATCTGCCCCAATTTCTTCCTTCCCGATTCCCCTTCCTTTTGCTGCAAACGCTGGAAGTAAGGCACTGCAAAACCCAACAACTGGACGATGATAGATGCTGTGATATAAGGCATAATACCCAATGCAAAGATGGCTGCACTATTGAACGCACCACCTGTAAAGATGTTGATGAGTCCCAATAAACTACCATCGCTACCAGCAGAAACAGCGTCTAGACGAGAAGGGTCTACACCTGGAAGTGGAATGAAGCATCCCAAACGGAAAACAAACAACATCCCAAATGTAAAAAGAAGACGCTTGCGCAGTTCTTCTATTTTCCAGATATTCTGTAATGTGTTAATAAATCGTTTCATTGAATCTTATTGAACGTAAAGATCAGTAATAAAAAAACTGTGAAGTGTGCTTTTTTATTACTGACTTACTTGATATTTATACAATGGTAAGACTACCACCTTTTTCTTCTATTGCTTGCTTAGCACTTGAAGAAGCAGCGTGTACACTCACGTTGATGGATGTACCCAATTTACCCCTTCCCAACACTTTCACTTTATCATTTTTACTGACAATCCCATTTTCTACTAGAGCATCAAGGGTAATATCAGTGATACCATACTTTTCTGAAATATCTTGTAGACGATCTAAATTTAGCACGGTATATGCTACGCGATTAGGATTTTTGAATCCACGTTTCGGCAAACGCATCTGCAATGGCATTTGACCACCCTCAAAATTACGCTTCAGTTTGTGTCCAGAACGAGATTTAGCCCCTTTATGTCCACGAGTAGACGTCCCACCTCTACCTGATCCTTGACCACGAGCTACTCTTCTTTTCCCTTTGGAAGCTCCTCCTTTTGCTGGTTTTAAACTACTTAAATTCATCTTACTATAAATTAATTGTTCAGCAAAGAAATAGTTTTAATGCCAAACAGACAAATTATATTTTTTCCTAGACGTGAGTGCAAAACTTACGCCTCTTCCACTTTGACCAAATGGCTTACTTTTGCAACCATTCCTAGAATTTGTGGTGTATTTTCGTGTTCTACACTCTGATTAATCTTTCTGAGTCCCAAAGCTTTCATCGTATCTTTTTGACGCTTAGAACGATCAATCACACTTTTAACCTGAGTTACTTTAATCTTAGCCATGCTGCTATCCGTTGAATAGTTTTTCTACTGAAATATTGCGCTGTCTAGCCACTTCTTGTGGACTACGCAATTTTGATAAAGCGTCAAAAGTTGCTTTGATGACGTTGTGCGGATTGGAAGAACCCTGAGACTTCGCTAGTACATTTTGCACCCCTGCAATTTCCAAAACAGCGCGCATCGCACCACCTGCTATCACCCCCGTACCATCAGAAGCTGGTTTCATCAACACTTTTCCTGCGCCATATTTACCTTTCTGTTCATGTGGAATTGTTCCGTTGTGCAATGGAAACTTAATTAGGCTTTTCTTAGCATCATCCACTGCTTTAGCAATGGCTTCCGACACATCTCTAGCTTTACCCAAGCCATGTCCTACTGTACCTTTACCATCACCAACTACTACGATAGCTGCGAAGCTGAAAGTACGACCACCCTTGGTTACCTTAGCTACCCGATTTAGGGTCACCATCTTTTCTTTCAAATCCGTTTCGGCAGGCTTAATTCGATTGGACTTATTGTCCCTGTTACGATCATTACCTGAATTCCTTCTGTTATTTGATCCTCTATTGTTGTTGCCCGACCCTCTGTTATTTCCGTTGTTTCTTTCAGCCATTTTCTTAGTTTTATAGTTTTAAGCCTCCTTCTCTTGCGCCATCCGCAAGTGCTTTGACCCTCCCATGGTATAAATAGCCATTACGGTCGAAGACAACATTAGTAATATTCTTTGAAAGCGCACGCTCAGCTAAAGCCTTACCGACTACTTTTGCTTGCTCTGTCTTGTTCGTCCCAGCCTCAATGTTAGAATCCTTGGATGATGCGGCTACCAAAGTAACACCACTTACATCATCTATCGCCTGACAGTATATGTCTCGATTGCTTCTGAAAACACTCAATCTAGGACGATCTGCTGTGCCTTTTACTTTTCTGCGGATTCGCATATGTATCCGCTTGCGTGCTTGCTTTTTAGTTTTTTTCATCTTTGCTTAATTTCAGACCTAGTGTAGAGAACAATTCAAAACCCAAGTCCCTATGTTTATTTATTCGATGAATTATTTTACGTCTGTTGGTAATGTCTTTGAATCCAATACCAAATGAACAGATAAAGATTACTTACCTGCCGTCTTACCAGCTTTACGACGAATTTCTTCTCCTTTGAAGCGAATTCCTTTTCCTTTGTAGGGCTCTGGCGGACGGAAAGAACGAATCTTTGCCGCTATTTGTCCAATCAGTTGCTTATCAATACTTTCTAAGCGGATGCTTGGACTCTTACCTTTTTCCATTTTCGCCTCTACCTTTACCTCATCAGGTAGCATGAACATGATCGGGTGCGAGTATCCAAGTATTAACTCCAACAGTTGCCCCGTATTGTTACATCTGTACCCAACCCCTACTAGCTCCAATTCTTTGACGTATCCTTCGGAAACACCAATCACCATATTATTAATCAAGGAACGATACAGACCGTGCATCGCACGATGACGCTTCTGATTGGTTGGACGCTTGACTTCAACCGCCCCGTTTTCCATCGTAACTTCCATATCGGGGTGTATATTCTGTGACAACTCTCCTTTAGGACCTTTTACTGTCACAATATTTTTATTACTTATACTGACTTCCACTTTATCAGGAAGTGAAATCGGCATTTTTCCTATTCTAGACATTTCCGATTAATTTATAATTAGCACTAACAGCGAATAATAATGAAAAACTCAGTTCATTCAACCCTGCTTCAACGCTCGCAGCCTACTTTTTCATCATCACTTCTTGTGACTAGTCCTCAGGTTAATAAATATAGCACAATACTTCTCCACCAACGTTTTCTGCTCTAGCTTGCTTATCGGTCATCACACCTCTTGAAGTTGATATGATTGCAATCCCCAAACCATTGATAACACGTGGTAAGTCACTTGCTCTTGAATACTTTCTCAAACCAGGCTTACTGACTCGCTTCAAGGATTTTATGACAGGCTGTCTGTTTTGAGGATCGTACTTCAATGCAATCTTGATGATACCCTGTGGGCCTTCATCATCAGCAAACTTGTATTTAAGAATATAACCTTGATCGTAAAGAATTTCCGTCAATCGCTTCTTCATCTTTGAAGCAGGAATTTCGACGATGCGATGGCGTGCCATTTGGGCATTTCTTATTCTGGTGAGATAATCCGCTATTGGATCTGTAACTATCATTAGTTTTAATTTACACGTTTGGTTTCGCTAATTAGCGACCTAAACATTATGAATTAAATGTATTTTTTAAGTTGTAGTAAGCTACTTAGTGCTATACGATTTGCTTTGCCAGCTTACTAAATAAGGAATAGGCTAGTTGTTACCAACTTGCCTTCGTCACGCCAGGAATCTTTCCTTCATTTGCCATCTCACGAAATTTCACACGGCAAATTCCGAATTTCCTCATGTATCCTTTTGGACGACCAGTTAGCCCACATCTATTGTGCAAACGAACGGCGGAAGAATTTCTAGGTAATTTATCTAGCTCTTCCCATCGTCCCTCTTCTTTGAGTTGCTTACGTAAAGACGCATATTTAGCTACTAACTTTTCTCGCTTTCTCTCTCTTGCTATCACTGACTTTCTAGCCATGGTATTTTTCTATTGAATTGTTAATCTATTAAACTGCTGATTTGGAAATAGTGGGCAGCTCAAATATTATCTTTGGTTCTTGAACGGCATACCCATTAACTTTAAAAGTGCTAATGCCTCTGCGTCTGTTTGGGCTGAAGTCACAATGGTAATATCCATACCAGTGATTCGACTTACTTTATCCAAATCTATCTCCGGAAAAATGATTTGCTCCGTGATACCCATAGAGTAGTTTCCCCTACCATCGAAGCTTTTGTCATTAATTCCTCTGAAGTCACGAACCCTTGGAAGAGCAATATTGATGAGACGATCTAGAAATTCGTACATCCTATTTTTTCGCAAAGTAACCCTTGCACCGATCGTCATTCCTTCTCTCAACTTAAAGTTAGAAACAGACTTCTTCGCCTTGGTAGGAACCGCTTTTTGACCAGTAATTGTACTCATTTCTTTGAGCGCATTCTCAATCATCTTTTTGTCCTGAATCGCTGCGCCAATACCTTGATTGATACAAACTTTCTCAATCTTCGGCACTTGCATGATACTAGCGTATTGGTACTGCTCCATCAGAGCAGGAACTGCCTCCTCCGTATACTTTGTCTTTAATCTTGGTATATAACTCATCAATCTATGACTTTATCCGATTTCTTTGAAAATCTTTTCAATTTACTATCTTCCATTCGACGTCCTACTCTGGTAGGTTCTCCTGTTGAAGGATCTAGCAACATCAAATTGGAGATGTGTACAGATGCAGGCTCTTCAAAAATACCTCCTTGCGTATCTTGGGTTGGTTTTTTGTGCTTCTTCACGATGTTCACATCTTCCACGATAGCTCGGTTCTTCACTGGAAAGACCTCAAGTACCTCTCCCTCTGATCCTTTATGATCGCCAGCTAACACGCGAACTCTATCCCCCTTTTTGATTTTCAACTTAGGCGCAAAGCGCTTCTGTTGTGATTTGTTCTTGTTTTTCTTTGACATCACTGATTGTGTTAAAAGCTACTGAACGGTCTCAACTGCCTAAATAACGGTCAGATAATAACTTCCCGATTTATGATGGCATTTTTTGTCCGTTACTAAAGTACTTCTGGTGCTAAGGAAATAATTCTCATATAATCACGATCCCTCAATTCTCTAGCTACAGGACCGAAGATACGTGTTCCTCTTGGCTCTTCTGAACTACTTAATAAAACGACTGCATTATCATCGAAACGGATGTAAGAACCGTCTTTCCTTCTGATCTCTTTCTTCGTGCGCACCACTACCGCTTTTGAAACCGTACCCTTTTTGATTCCACCTGGAGAAGTTTCCTTTACCGTTACGACTATGGTATCTCCAATAGAGGCATATCTCCTTTTAGACCCTCCCAGTACACGGATACAAAGCACTTCTTTTGCTCCACTGTTGTCTGCCACCTTTAATCTTGATTCCTGCTGTATCATGGCTTAGCATTTATTCTTTTTTATCCCTGAAATTGGATAGACGCTTTAGTAAAAGTATTATTGATCGTTGTTAGGGCAGTATTGAGCTGCGCTACTATGCTGCCCTTGCCAAATTGATTTGGCTTATTTTGCTCGCTCTAAGATTTCTACCAATGCCCAACGTTTTTTCTTGCTCAATGGGCGAGTCTCTTCTATACGAACCAAATCTCCCTCATTACACTGCTGCTCTTCGTCGTGTGCCATGAATTTTTTCGTTTTCTTCATGTACTTCCCGTAGATCGGGTGCTTGATGCGACGCTCTATACTAACTGTGATTGTTTTTTGCATTTTGTTGCTAGTCACAATACCTGTGCGGGACTTTCTATGTGTGGCTTTCGCTAATTTCGACACCACTTCTTCCTTCGTAATAGTTGTTTCCTCTGAAGTTGCTACCTCCTCTACAACTGCTGTTTCTGCCGTTGTTGTTTCTGCAACTGCTGCTGTCTCTTCAACTGCTGCTGTCTCTTCAACTGCACCTGCTCCTTCAACTACTTTTGTTTCTTCTGCCATTGATTGTAATTTTATATTGGTGTCTGACAATAAAACCTATCTGTATTGGTAAAACTGACTTTCTGATTTCAGTTATGAACTACTTTTCTTTGATGCTAAGTGCTAAGTAGGAATGAAAGACTACATATCAGTACACAGAAATAGTAGAATATTCACTTAACTAGAGCAATCAACTATTTAGCACTTTTTTGACGCTTTCTTCTTGCTCTAATCTTAGACCTTTTCGCTAAGTCTTCTTCCGACATTGCCGCGATTTCTCTCTCTCTGATTTCCGTTTTTACCCTCGCAATATCACGACGATAGCCTCTAATGTCTAGTGGATTTTCTATCCCTCTAGTGTAGTTATCAAATTTCAATTTTTGATAGCCATCTTCCAAACGCTCCAGCTCTGCTTGAAGGTCGTCTAAGGTAAGTTCGCTACTTTGAACATTTTCTGCCATTACTCCAAAGCTTTATATAACAACTGATAATCAGTTGGTTAATTCTTATTAATTTGATCTTTTATCCTTCGTAATCAGGACGTGTCACCACCTTTGTCAAGACGGGTAATTTTTGTGCCGCCAAACGCAATGCTTCCGCTGCCACCTCATAAGGTACACCGTCTAGTTCAAACATAATACGCCCAGGTTTTACCAAGGCTACCCAGTGATCTAAGGCACCCTTACCTTTACCCATCCGTACCTCTTGTGGCTTCTTCGTTACAGGCACATCTGGAAAAATTCTAATCCAAACCTTACCTTCCCTCTTCATGTATCTCGTTAAGGCAATACGAGCCGCCTCAATTTGTCTATTCGTAATACGACCCTCCGTAATTGCTTTTAGTCCAATAGAACCAAATGCTACTCTGTGCCCTCTATACGAAAGTCCATCGTTCTTACCCTTCTGACGCTTTCTATATTTAACCCGTTTTGGCTGTAACATATCAGATTAATTTGTATTGCTTAACGCTATTTTGGCTAAAATAATAGCCTCTATTGAGTTTTTAGAAAATGGGACGCAAAGGTACACTTTTTCTAACAAACTTTATTTTGTTTGATACGATTAGTTTCTAATTATTGCGACGGCGTCCTCCGCCTCTGCGATCTCCACCACCTCTTCTGTCTCCGCCTCTACGATCTCCACCTCTTCTGTTATCACCACGTCTTCCGCCTCTTTCTTTGCGCTTAGTTCCTGTATTTAGAGACAAATCACGTTTTCCTAGTACCTCACCCTTGAATATCCAAACTTTGATACCGATTTTACCGTAGATCGTCAAAGCCTCTACTAAGGCATAATCGATATCGGCACGGAATGTATGCAAAGGAATTCGTCCTTCTTTAAATTCTTCCGAACGTGCCATTTCCGCACCATTCAAACGACCACTGATACGAATTTTGATTCCTTCTGCACCCGCACGAATAGAAGATTGAATCGCCATTTTTATAGCACGACGATAGTTGATTCTAGCTTCTATCTGCTTAGCTACGGACTCTCCGACAATGTAGGCGTCCAATTCAGGCTTACGAATCTCTACAATATTAATCTGTATATCCTTACCTGTCAATTGCCGCAACTCTTCTCTAATTCGATCTACTTCTTGCCCTCCTTTGCCAATCACAATACCAGGGCGAGAGGTATGCACTGTTACCGTTATACGCTTTAGTGTACGCTCGATCACCATCTTAGAGATACCTCCTTTAGGAATACGTGCACGTAAATAGGTTCTAATCTTTTCATCCTCCACTACTTTAGCAGAAAACTCTTTTGCCTTGCCTCCGAACCAATTCGATTCCCAGCCCCGAATGATTCCTAAACGATTACCTATTGGATTTGTCTTTTGACCCATTTATTCTTAGTATTAGGTACGAGGTATTAAGTACAAGGTATTTTCCTAAGACTTAATACCTAATACTTGGTACCGTGATTAATTATTTATTCAACGTTTTCTGCCACTTCCGCTTCTACTTCTGCCTCCTCAAAAGTATCATTTCCTGCCTCGTTATCTAAAGGAATTTCATTTTCCACCGCAATAGTAATGTGGTTGGTATGCTTGCGAATTCTGTGCGCACGACCATGTGGCGCAGGGCGAAATCGCTTCAACATTGGACCTTGATCAGAACGAGCCTCTACGATTACTAAATCGTAATCGTCTGCACTTTCGGTATGATCTAGCTTATCTTCCCAGTTTGCGATAGCTGAAAGAACAACTTTCTCTAACCAAACTGCCGCTTCTTTGTTGGTGTACATGAGTATATCCAATGCCTCATTCACTCCTTTTCCTCTAATCAAGTCAACCACTAAACGCATCTTTCTGGCTGACATCGGACAGTTTCGCAATTTTGCTACTGCTTTCATAACTAATTATTAGTGGTATTAAGTACGAAGTATCAAGTCATATACAAAACGATAAATAGCTTGAAGTGGACTTGAAAACTCGTGCTTGATGTTGAAATTATTTCTTTCTATTTCCTGAGTGTCCTCTAAAGTTTCTAGTAGGGGAAAACTCTCCTAGTTTGTGTCCTACCATATTTTCAGTGACAAAAACTGGCACGAAAGTTTTTCCATTATGGACAGCAATGGTTAAACCAACCATATCAGGAATAATCATAGAAGAGCGTGACCAAGTCTTGATGACTGACTTTTTCTTCGTAGCCTTTGCCCGATCTACTTTATCCAGTAGTTTGTGGAAAACGTATGGTCCTTTCTTTAATGAACGTGGCATATTTTATGCTTTTGACTGTTGGCTTTTTTTTGGCTGTTGGCTATTACTACTAACTTGCAAAGCCAGTAAATGATAGCTAACAACTGATAGCCAATGCTATTTTTTCTTAGATTTTCTTCTCGAAATAATCAACTTAGTTGAGTGTTTCTTCTTGTTGCGCGTCTTCTCTCCTTTCGCCATCACACCAGTTCGAGAACGTGGATGTCCAC
>JBCDKV010000082.1:0-11368 GCA_038746215.1 Bacteroidota bacterium
AAAGGGACAACGCACGTGCTGTTCTTATTCAAAAAGCCTTCCATTCACTTAGATCATCGTTTCTACGCAGTGCAGTTTGTAGAAGAGTAAGAGCTTGTTGGGAATTTTTACAAATTGATTAGTGGTGTACGAAGTCTCATTTTACTTCAAAATAGCCTGAGTCAATGCAAGGAAATCGCGCAACAAATATGCTCAGGAGCTTTATTAAGAGTTGTTCCGAGTGTTACTCAAAGCTTCGTACACGCCTAATTCTTACAGGGAAAATACTATCCAAAAAATACGAAATTATTTAATTTACAGTGTGCTAAGTACTCAATCCAAGGTACGATGACGGGCAACGCTAAGCTTGCCTGTTATCTGAGCGCATAAAATGACAGGCAAACTTAAAGTTGCCCGTCATTCCCTCAATTGAGTACTTACCTTTTATAGCACAATTAGTTGATAACCAAAGAGCTATCCTAGCCAATGACCAACAGCCTAGACTACTGGACATTTTGGATTACAGAACAAAAGAGAAGCAGATTACATAGCTACACTAGCTGCTTTTCTTAGTGTTTCTAAGTGTCCTTAGTGTTTCAATTTGTGTTTTATCCAGTAGTGTACCAACAGCCAATAGCCAATCGCCGTACACTAAATCACCTTCGTTTCCCCTGGAATAGCCACTGGATAATAGCCATTCGCATTGGGCAACACGGGCGGCTGCGCATCAAAAGCTAAGGTCTTAGGCATCAAGCTCATCGTAGAATTTAGCGCCTCATCCCACTCAATCATTTGACCCGAATAGGTTGCCATTCTACCCATCAGGGCGGTCATCGTACTTTTCGCGCCATTTTCAGCATCCGCAAATTTATACTGTCCCTTTGCGATGGCTTTAAATAGCAAATCATGTTCTACTTGATACGGATTAGCATCTTTTTTATCATTGTATCGCATGACTTTATAGCCCGACTTGGTTTTAATCACGCCAGGTTCTGGTGCATGACCATTCGTTCCCATGAAAGCTTCTGAAACCCGGAACTTTGTATTGGGCATGTGGCGACACTGACTAAACATGCGGCTACCATCCTCGTATTCAAATTCTACCACGTGATGATCAAAGATTTCTCCGTGTTCTTTGCCCGTTCTCACCAAACGACCACCCATGCCGTGCGCACGAACAGGATAGGCTTGTTTCACCCAATTGCCAACATCAATATTGTGGATGTGTTGCTCGTTGATATGATCGCCACATAGCCAGTTGAAATAATACCAATTGCGCATTTGATACTCCATTTCCGTCATGCCAGCTTTTCGTTCGCGTACCCAAACGCCACCACTGTTCCAATATACCTGCGAGGAGATAATATCGCCAATCACACCATTTTGTAGCATATCCACCCACTCCTGATATTTTTTCTGGTAGTGTCTTTGCAAACCGACCACCACATTTAGCTTTTTCTGCTTTGCCATCTCTGCTACCTCTAGCACTTTACGCACACCAGGTGCATCTACTGCCAGCGGCTTCTCCATGAAAACGTGCTTATCTGCTTTGATGGCAGCTTCAAAGTGCGCAGGACGGAAACCAGGAGGCGTCGCTAAAATGACCACATCCACCAATGGGATTACTTTTTTATATGCCTCAAAACCGACAAACTTGTGTTCGTTGGTTACCTCAATTCGATCTCTAATATTGACGGGTTCATCCGAAGACCAATCCTTAAATTCTTCGTCGGTGATCTTTTCGTAGCAAGTATCTAAACGATCTTTGAAAGCGTCTGCCATCGCTACTAACTTTACATTTTGTCCTGATTGCAGTGCTTGAACTACTGCTCCCGTTCCTCGTCCACCACAACCAATGAGTCCCACTTTAATGGCATCTTCTCCGTCGATATGTGCTTTAGCCGCTAGGATAGAAGGAACGAGTACGCCACTTCCCGCAATGAGCGATGATTTTTTTACAAAAGCTCTACGTTTCATTTTTTTACTTTGCATCATGATAAATTTCGTTTTGTTGCTTTAACTAGGTGTGAAGTTGTTTTGAACAATAAGATGAATAGACCGACTTGACGGTATCACGTTTTGTCTGTAAGCAACTCCTTGCATCGGTTAAATTAATAAAAATTTCTCTTTTACGTCTGGTGAGGAATGATGAAACAATAAATTTAGAGTTCCTAGTTACTGTTTTTCGTTCGCAAGTAATGGCTGAAAAATAAATTTTCATTCCGTTTTCAAAAGGCTCTTCGGACAGAAATGAGGTTGTTCCTAATGATTTCTTCATAGGCATAGCATACAAAATACGACACAACCAAAAATAAAATTACACGAAATGATTTTCAATTTCAAAGATCAGCATCTGCATTTGCATCATCACAGTGCTATTTTTTGGGAAGAAAAACAAACACTCCTGCTGGCAGACCTTCATCTAGGTAAGGTAAAACACTTTAGAAAATCAGGCCTCGCTGTCCCTGCTGATGCGAGCAATGAAAACTGGGATAAACTCATCGCATTGCTATTGGATTTTCAGCCAAGAAAGGTGTATTTTTTGGGTGATTTATTCCACAGTACCTACAATGAGGTTTGGGAAGAACTGCAAGATTTGATGCAGCAATTTTCGAGCATTCGTTTCGTACTAGTCAAAGGGAATCACGATATTTTGCATCAGCAGCGTTATGAAGAGACTGCCATGGAAGTAGTCGATGAACTATTTGAGATGCCCTTTTGGTTGACGCATCATCCGCAAGAAGCAGTTAAGGATGGTTTTTACAATTTGGCGGGACATATACATCCTAGCGTTCACCTAAAGGGAGTTGGGCGACAGAGTCTGCGTTTACCCTGCTTTTATTTTGGTACGCAGCGAGCAATCCTGCCTGCTTTTGGTGCTTTCACTGGAATGGCAAAAGTACAAGCACACGAAGGAGATCGCGTCTTCGTCATCGTGGAAGATAAAGTAGTGGAAGTGAGTTATGCTTGAAGGTTTGAGCAGAAAATGACCATTTTTTCATTCAAAGAATAGCCATGGTGTTAGGTACGATAAACAACTTAGCCAACAGCCAACAGCCAACAGCCAACAGCCAACAGCCAACAGCCAACAGCCAACAGCCAACAGCCAACAGCCAACAGCCACTAACCCAAACTAACCAGCGTCACCCCATCGCCACCAAATTCCGCAGCGGGATGGCTCATTTTTTCGACGGCATCGTATTCGCGTAGTTTTCTTTTCACAGCTTTCCGTAAAACACCCGTACCTTTGCCGTGCAGGATGCGTAGATTATCTGCGTTGGAGACTAAAGCTCGATCTACAAAATCTTCTACCATTTTTAGGGCTTCTTCCAGTCGCATACCTCTGATGTCCAGCTTATTATGAAACTTGGCGGCAGATTCGGTCATATCGGTTTGTACGCTTTTGGTCGTGCGAATATCCAAGGGTTCTTTTGCCAATTCTAAATCGCGCAACTTAATATTCATACGCATCATACCCATCTGTACGATAGCCTCTTTTTTGCTGACATCTTGCACATAGCCCGTGGCACTGCCCATTTTCATCCGCACAAAATCGCCTTTTTTGATGGGGCGTTGCTGCACATTGGGCTTGGGTTTGTAATAAATTTCTTCCTTCAGGTGTACAACTTCTTTGGCTTTTCGCTCGCGTTCTTGCTTGACTTTTGCCGCCAGTTGCTTTGCCTTTTCTAAATTCTTTTCTTCCTTAATTTCTCGCACCAATCGCTCGACTTGCTTATTGTCTCGCGCCGACTGTTGCAGTTCTTGTTGCTTGGCTTCGAGCTTCACTTTTTTTCGACGGAACTCCAAATCTTGGTGTAAAACTTCGTAGTTCTTGATGAGCCGTTCCAGTTTCTTAGATCGTTCTTCGGCAGTCCTGACTCGTTCTTCGAGTTCTTGTCTTTCCCGCTGCAAATCCACCAACAACTGATCGACTGCCTTCTCATTTTTGCCCGTTCGATGTTTGGCGTACTTCAAAATTTGACTACTCAACCCACTTTTTTGCGCAATCTCAAAAGCATAAGAACTACCTGGTCTACCCACTTTCAATTGATAGGTCGGAGAAAGCGTATCCTTATCAAAAAGCATAGAGCCATTGACGATGCCTTTCGTCTTGAAAGCATAGATTTTTAGATTGGAATAGTGCGTGGTAATGACACCAAAAACCTTCTTTTGGTGCAATTCGTGTAAGATGGCTTCTGCAATTGCACCACCGATTTTCGGATCGGTACCAGACCCAAATTCGTCGATGACAATTAGGGTGTTTTCGTCTGCGTTTTCTAGGAAAATACGCATGTTTCTTAGACGGGAACTATACGTACTCAAATCATCTTCCAAAGATTGCTGATCGCCAATATCTGCAAAGAATTGTTGGAACACACCAAATTCCGAAATCTCATCACAGGGTACAAGCATCCCCGCTTGCAACATCAACTGCATCAGACCCACTGCTTTCATCGTAATGGACTTGCCCCCTGCATTTGGACCACTGAGCATCAATAAGCGATTTTGCCCAAATAGCGTCAAATCAAAAGGGATAGTTTCTCGTCCTAAGTCCTTGTTTTTCAGTAATAGAAGTGGATGTTTCCCCATCTGAATACCCAAACTAGGGTGAGGAACGATTTTGGGCATTTCAGCATTCATTGATCTTGCCAGTCGTGCTTTTGCTTGAATGACATCGTAGGTCGCAATGAGCTGCTGATAATCTTGGATTTGTGGCACGTAAGGACGCAAGACCGCACTCAAATCGCGGAGGATGCGATAAATTTCTTTCTTTTCTTCGGTGGCTAGATCGAATAAATCATTATTAATATCAATGACGCGTTCAGGTTCTATGAAAGCTGTTCTTCCCGTAGTGGATTCGTCGTGAATAATACCGCGTATCTTGCGTTTGTGTTCTGCGGGTACACTCAACACACGCCGCCCATTTCGGAAACTCTCTACATTGTCCGACAACCAACCTTGTTTACGATAATCATTGATGACCCCTCGAAAGACCTTATCCAATTCACGCTCTTTTGAGCCAACCAGTCTACGAATTTTCTTCAACTCAGGAGAGGCATCGGGTCGAATATTACCTTCTTCGTCGATCACTTTTTCGATGGCTTTTATCAAACCTTCGTCTAGTTCATAATCGCGGATAATGCGGTGAAGATTCGGATAAGTTTTTTGGCGAGAAAGATAGAAGAACATGAAAATATCGTGCATTTGGCGCAGCACGACATTGATGCGCTGTAAGCTTTCTTCGGGTAAGACAAAGCCCTCTAAGTTCAGCATTCGCAAATCCTCCGAAATATCTTCGTAATTGCGGACGGGAAAGCGATCATCGTTATCTATGGTCGATTTATATTCTTGGACTTGCTTGAGGTGTTTGCGAATTAGCCTCACATCGGTCGCGATCTGTGTATTGCGAATGCGTTCCACACCTAATGCCCCTAAGCAATCCGCCTCTACGCGCTTCAATAATTTATCAAATTCTAACTTCTCGTATATGTCTTTGAGTTCGAGTTGCATGTTCTTTTCTTCCATTTACCGTAGGCTTTATTCACAGAATTTTTCTGCATATTAAGTTTTGTGAATAAAGTCTCGTACTTCACTTCGTGATTTGGCGTGCTTGCGGTTACTCAATCATCATGCTATAAACGCATGTCATAACACTGCATCAGTAACACTTTTGAAGGAATTGAGTTCCAAGAAGCAGGAAAAATTAAAGTTTTCTGACGGGCGAAGACTGAAGATGGATACGCGAACTACCGCCATTATCCTCCAATACTAGGATCAATTGCCTTAGCGCGATTAATATATGCTTGCGCTTGTTCGGTATTACCCAACTGTCCGTGTGCTGCGCCCAAATTATACAAAATACTGGCATTGTCGGGCGTAATTTGAATCGCTCGCTCCAACATTTCGATGGCTTTAGCGGTCTGTCCACTAACACCATAGGCAATACCCAATAAGCGCAATACTTCTACTTCATTCGGGCGCATTTCAAGTGCTTTTTCCAAGTACTGTATGGAAGTAGCGGCATCGCGCAATTTTTCGCCATGATAACGACCCGCTTCTCGATAAGTAATCGCTAAATTGTTGATAGCCTCTTGATAATTTTCATCCAACTGTAAGGCTTGCTCGTAAGCTCGAATAGAAGCATCGTAATTTTTGAGGTAGTTGTGTGCGTTGCCCAATAAAAGGTAAGCATTTTTGTAAGTTGGATGTATCTGGATGGCTTGTTCGGCATGTCCTCTGGCTCGTTCCACCATCGCTAGTCGTGCTTGCTCATCGGTCACACCTGTAGATGCTTCCAGCAATGCACCCGCTGCGGAATTTTGAACTTTCGCACTATTCGGCGAAGTGTAGACATCGGTGGTGAACAGCGTGAAATTGTCTTTCCAAATAAAATTGCGCATGAAACTTTTAGCGGTGAAAAGCAGAACGACTAAACCGACGATTGCGAGTGGTACTCGGATTTGCTGGATATTGGCAATAGTCTTCGTTTGAGCCAGTCGTTTACCCAATCGCCACAACAAAATCATTACGATAAAGCAAAAACCCAGAGAGGGTACAAACAGAAATCGCTCGCCCATATTCGTCCCAATCGGAAAAACGATATTAGAAACAATGGAAAGCGTAATGATAAAAAATAAGACGCCATAGCTGATCGGATCACGCTTTGGCAAACGAATGAGCGCATACACCGTAGCGGCTGCGTAGAGTCCAAAGCTCAAAAGCACTTGCCAATCACTCCAACTCATAATATCTACCTGTCTAGGATAATAGTCATGTGTGAGGGGATGTGGAAAAACGAGCAACTGAACGTATTTTCCGAGCGTGAAAAGAATCGTGGCAGACCATTCGGCAAAGCTAAAAGAAACCCATTCACCACCTTCTAACTTTAAAAATGGATTGTTCATTAGCTCTCCCGAAGCTTCACCCATTGCAAACCCAAGTACCGCAAAACGGATTCCCAAATACAATAGGGTAGTAGCTAAAAAAGGCCACGTACGCAATAAGCTTTGCCCAACAGAAAGCCGTCGAAAAACAAAGAAACTTAGTGGAATGACCGCCAAAAAAGTGATCGCATTTTCCTTCGCCATTAGACCCAAAAAGAACAAACCAGCGGCAACAATCTGCCAAACAGTTTTTTCCTCATCGTAAGCGCGAAGCGCAAAATAGAGTGCCGCCAAACTACCGAGCATCGTCATGATTTCGTCGCGCCCTTTGATGTTTGCCACGGCTTCCACATGAATAGGATGGACGGCGAAAAGCAGTGCCGTACCAAGTGCAATGAAATGAATATAGATGTTCGAATCGTAGCGATTGAGTAGCCTCAACAGTAGCCAATAAACCATTACACAACAGATGGCGTACCAAAAAATATTCATCAGATGGAACACCCACGACTGATTTCCAAAAATTTCCCAACCAATCGCAAACTGAATCAAAGTCAACGGGCGATAGCGACCGCCTTGCACTAAGTTATCTTTACCTTCTACTTTAAAGAAACCAAAAAAAGTATCCTTCGTCAATAGCCCTTTGATACCGCTCACACCCTCTGTTGTGAACATATTATCGTAGATCACAATGGCATCGTCTTGCGTGTAATCATGCCCAATCGTATTGGCGTATAGAGATACACAAAATGCAAAAACGATGATTGCATGCAGGCGACTATTCGTCCACCAAGTAGGTAAAGTACGATAAATTACTTTCTTTTTCTTATGCTTTGATTTTGCCATGTACGTAGCAATTGGCGATTTATTGATTATGCGAATAACGACTGTACAGACCTCATTTTTCTTAGTATTTGACTCAGATACGGTTCAGGTCGATATCTGCAGATTGAGCAACAAGTATGTTCCGTAAGTTTCTTCGGACGGAAACACAAAATTTCCCTTTTTTTTCAGAAAAAAATGGCATGTTTATATTAGTAGTTGACACTTTGTAAAACAAAGTAGAGTATATTTTGCCCTGCACTTCGTGGGAAAAAGTCTTCACAGAGAGAGATAAGTTGAGGATAAAATTTTTAGAAAAAATTTTATCCTCAACTTATCTCTCTCTGTAAGAGGGACTTATCAAATTTTTAAAATTTTAAATTTTAAAAAATTGATAAGTAAAAGACTCGTTCAGTGTGCTTTAATTTTTTTCAAAAAAATACTTATGCTGCCAAAAAGTGTCAACTACTAATATAAACATGCCAAAAATAAGTTGAAATTTGTGTTTCCGTCCGAAGAAAATTACTGAGCATACTTGTTGCGCGAATTTCTTACATTGACTCGGACTGTTTTCAAGTTAGATGTTGAGAAAAACGAGACTTTGTATACAACTAAAACAATACCAACCGAGTAAATAAGCTTTGACCAAAAATAAAATCGTTACATGTATTCAGCAGCACAACAAGCCGAATATTACAAAGCCTCCAAAGCCTTCCTACAAACACCAGCGAGCATAGCGGAAATCGAAACCCTACGCGATTTACTGCGCTATCACGAATGGCGATATGCGATATTGAATGATCCCGTTCTTAGCGACTTTGAGTACGATCAATTGTACAAACAATTAGAGGCTTTAGAAGCAGCGCATCCAGATGCTATCACGCCTGATTCGCCTACGCAGCGTGTGGCAGATGACTTAACTGCGGACTTTCCAAGTGTGGAACATTTAACGCCCATGCTCTCCCTCGCCAATTCCTACAATGCCGAAGACCTTTTAGATTGGGATACACAGGTCAAAAAAGTAGCCAATTTAGACGAATCCGTTGGCATTGAGTATATTGTAGAACCCAAGTTTGATGGCGGAAGCATTGCGCTGGTCTATGAAAACGATTATTTGGTGCGCGCTGCGACTCGTGGAAATGGTCGCGTGGGAGAAGAAATGACGCCCAATGCGAAAGTGATGTCTTCCATTCCTTTGAAGGCTGATTTTTCGAACAAAGGTTTTCATCGAGTAGAACTGCGCGGCGAAGTACTCATCCGTAAGGATATTTTTCAAAGCGTAAACGAAGCAAGAGCAGCCGAAGGACTGAGCCTATTTGCCAATCCTAGGAACGCTGCCACTGGTGGCTTACGGATGAAAAACCCACGCGAAAGTGCTAAGCGAAAAATGGAAGCCTTCATGTATCAATTGGGCTACGCTAGCGATGAGGCGGGTGAAAGTCAACTTTCCAAATTGGAGGCACACGAAGAAAGCATACAGCTTTTGGAAGATTTGGGCTTTAAAGTGCCGCAAAAAAATGTGAGCAGAAAGGTGTGTAAAAACATACACGAAGTCATTGATTTCTGTATCAATTGGGAGAAAAAGCGCGAAGACTACGCCTACGAAGTGGACGGCATGGTTGTTAAAGTGAATAGCCTTGAATTGCAGCGACAAACGGGCTACACTAGTCATCACCCACGCTGGGCGATTGCCTTTAAATTCAAAGCCAAACAAGCGACCAGCAAATTACTCAAAGTAGATTTTCAAGTTGGCAAAATTGGTTCCATCACGCCCGTTGCAAAGATAGAACCCGTACCATTAGCGGGTGTTACGGTGGCTTCTATTTCACTGCACAACGAAGATTTCATCAACAGCAAAGATATTCGACTGGGCGATACGGTTCTAGTCGAAAGAGCAGGTGATGTCATCCCTTACATCGTCAAATCACTGGTGGACATTCGGGATGGTTCAGAGATTCCTATCGAATTTCCAAGCCATTGCCCCGTTTGTAAGACGCCACTTTTTCGAGAAGAAAGTGAAGCGGCTTGGCGCTGTGTCAATTACAATTGCGAAGCACAAGTTCTGCAACGCATGATTCATCACGTGAGCAAAAATGCAATGGATATAGATGGATTTGGGCGTTCTTACATCGAACGCTTCCATCAATTGGGCTGGCTGAAAACGCTAGCAGATATCTATCGTTTGGATTACGAAAAAATCAGCGAATTAGAAGGCTTTGGGAAAAAGTCAGCGGACAATTTGGAGGCAGCTATTGAAAAAGCCAAACAAAATCCCATTCACCGCTTTTTACACGCCCTTAGTATTCATCATTTGGGCAAAAAGGCGTCCAAACTCATCGCCGCCGAAATAGCGCATGTCCTCGATTTGCGTCAGTGGACCGCAGAAGATTTTACCCACATCAAAGACATTGGACCCGTCGTTGCAGAAAATGTCATCGCTTTTTTTGAAAATGAAGCCAATATTCAGTTGCTCCAGAAAATGGAAGCCCTCGGCGTAAACCTAAAACAAACCGAGGCAGACCGTCCCAAATCAGTCGCTGCTGATGCACCACTTTCGGGCAAAACCATTCTCTTCACTGGCACGCTACAAAGCATGAGTCGCAAAGCAGCTCAAGAAAAAGCCGAAGCAGCGGGTGCTAGAAATGTGAGTAGCATTAGTTCTAAACTCAATATCCTAGTGGTTGGTGAAAAAGCGGGTTCTAAATTGAAAAAAGCTCAAGCATTGGGAACAGTAGATATTCTAACCGAAGCCGCTTTTTTGGAGCTTGTAGGTTAAGTCGGAAGATGATCTTCTTGCGAATCAAACAAGCTCTTAATGCCTAAGAAAACCGCTGCGCCAAATTCTTTAGCTCTCGAATATAGCTTTCCGATACGCTAGCTTGCTCTGCAAGTTGAATCGTTTTATTGATATAAAACAAGGCATTTTTTCTATCCGCCAGTTGATAGTGGGCAATGGCGAGGGTGCGTCCTGCCGAAATGCGGTTGTTGATATTGTAGCGACTATTGTAAAATGCACGTTCGGAATATTCTTTTCCTTCTTCGAGATCGATAAGATTTTCATCGGGACAGGTCACTAGCAATAGTCCAATGTACATTTGTAATTCACTGTCATTGGGATTAAGCTCTAAGGCACTTCGGAAGAACTCCAAGGCTGGCGACCACAATTGTTCCTGAACGTACAATTCCGAAAGATGACTTTTCAGGAATTTGTTTTTGGGCTTCTCCTCATAGGCTGCTCTAAAAAATGAAATGGCTTCTCTGATCTTACCATTTTTTTCTGCTTGTATTCCTTGAAAGATTTTGATATTAGGATTGTCAGGAGACCGCTTCTTCAATGAATTAAAATATTGGAATGCTTTATCGGTTTGATTGGTTTGTAGCATCAGAAAGACCGCATCTCCTAGTACTGTTTCATTATCAGGATTTGCTTCCACTACTGTTGACATCAATTCAATTGCTCTATTTGCCATGCCTGTATTTTCTAAGAACATTCCCGCGAGCGTCGCTTTTTGTTCAGGAGATTGATCCTCGAAACTCCAAGCCTGTTCAAGGTATTTTGCCGCTTCTTTTCTATATCCTGCACCCGATAACTTTATACCAATTTGTAGCATTTCATCATAATCTTCCTTGAAATATTCAAAGTGTTCATCCAATAGCGGAAGAGCTTGTTTTCCCATTCCAAT
>JBCDKV010000083.1:0-11362 GCA_038746215.1 Bacteroidota bacterium
AGTGATAGTGAAAAGTGGCAAGGCAGAAGTTGCTTTCGATAAGGAAACAGGTCATTTGGTATCCTATAAAATGAACAACAAACAACTATTGCTCCAACCTTTGAAGCTGAATTATTGGCGTGCGCCGACGGATAACGATCTAGCATGGGGCATGCCCAAAATGATGGGTATGTGGAAAGACGCTGCCGAAAAAGCCGTCCTCGATCAATTGGATGTAGTGAAAGAATCAGAAGCGCAAATGAGTATAGTAGCGACTTATCAATTGCTAGATGGAAAAGCACAACAAATCATTCAATACGAAGTCAACAGCGGTGGTGCGGTCAAGGTCACGGCGCAGATCGAAGCGGCAGAAAGCGTCCCCGAATTGGTACGCTACGGTATGCACTGTGCCATACCGCTGGCTTATCAGAATATCGTTTATTATGGCAAAGGACCTTACGAATCTTATGTAGATCGGCAAATTAGTGCGAAAAAAGGACGATACGAGCAAAATATTTCAGATTGGCACACGCCTTACATTCGCCCGCAAGAAAACGGTAATCGCATGGGGGTTCAGTGGGCAGAATTTACGAATAAAGAAGGACTTGGCTTACGCGTCGAAGGTCGAAACCTCAACCTCAGCGCACACCCTTACACCCAAGCCGATTTAGAAAATGCCAAGCATATCATTGATTTACCACAGCGCGACTTTATCACACTAAAGGTGGATTACGGGCAGATGGGATTAGGTGGTGATGATACTTGGTCGGAGCGTTCCCGCCCACACGAAGAGCATCGCTTATCGGCAGGTAGCTACTCTTATAGTTTTGTGCTAATGGGCGTAGAGTAATAGCTTAGCGTGTAAGTACTCAATTGAGGACACGATGACAGGCAACTTCAGGTTTGCCTGTCATCCGAGTGAACTAAATGATAGGCAAGCTTGAAGTTGCTCGCCATTGCGTTCCACACTTGTAAGGTCGATCGAGTACTTACGATGAAATTATTAAAAAATCTATGACAGATCAAGATTTCTTAGCAGCCGCAATTGCAGAAGCCGAAAAGGGATACGAGGAGGGAGGTATTCCCATCGGTTCAGTTTTAGTACATCAAACCAAGATCATAGGGCGTGGACACAACAAGCGCGTGCAAATGGGAAGTGTTGTGCTACACGCCGAAATGGATGCGCTGGAAAATGCAGGTCGCCAGTCTGCTGCGATCTATCAGCAATGTACCATTTACACGACGCTCTCTCCCTGTGCGATGTGTAGTGGTACGATATTGCTGTATGGTATCCCAAGAGTCGTTATTGGTGAGAACCAAACTTTTTTGGGAGAAGAAGAATTGCTGCGTTCTAGGGGAGTAGAAGTAATTGTCTTGAACAACGAAGCATGCAAGCATTTGATGGCTAAATTTATTGCTGAAAAACCGCTCCTTTGGAAAGAAGATATTGGGGTAGACTAGCAGGGTACTGCGAACGGGGTAAATTTGTGTTTCCAGCCATAAAAATTCTTTGAGCATACCTGTTGCGCGATCTTAAGCACTTTACTAAGATGCTTCTCAGGCATCACAAAAAACTTCGTATACCCTTATAAACGAATAAACAGTTCAACAAATCAACAAAAATAAACTGCACTTTTTCATCCCATGTGCAGTACACAACTCTGTCTAGTCATACTAATAGCCAGCACTATGTTGCTTCCGATATTTAGAGGGCGAAAGTGTCATGTATTTATTGAACTGCTTGTGGAAAAATGGTAGCGAATCATAACCACATCGATAGCCAATTTCTGCTATTGTCCAGTCCGTATCAATCAACAAGCGACTGGCACGATTGATGCGATACTCATTCAAAAACGCAAAATAGGATCGTCCCATCATTTTTTTGAAGAAACGAGAAAAAGAAGGGGCGGTCATATTAACCAAATCCGCAACTTCTTGCAAATAAATTTTTCTGCCAAAATGGGCTTCCGTAAAAGCGTGAATATCGGACATTCTGCTGCTGTACGTATTTGGTAAATCATCCTTAAAACTTTTGTTGGATAGTGTCTGGAAAGAACATTCGGAGAGTTTTGCCAAAAGCTGTAGTAATTGAATGTATAAATCTTGTCCTTCGTATTCGGGCAATGCTCGAAGTAATGGAATCAAAGCAGTAGTGTCTGTGCGCTCAAAGATCAGTCCTTTGGCAGCTTTCTTTAGCATATCAAAAATAGCTTGCAACTCTGGGACGTGTGTAAAAATTCCTCTATTCCACTGCACCACAATAGACTTGGCTTGTCGATGCTCTTGTACATGATTTTTCCAAAAATGCGGCAAATTAGAGCGCAGTAGCACCAATTCCCCCGCCTCGTATGCCCCGACGTAATCTCCAACAAATTTCGTTCCAACACTTTCTTCGATATAAGTCAGTTCGTGCTGTGGATGAAAATGCCAAGGCATTTCAAAGTTCGGTTGGCAATAGGTAAAAACCGTAATGCTTTTTTGTTGCCCCAGATGGATTGGTTCTAATATTGGTTTCATTTCGTCTTGTGTTTTAAGTGATAATGCAGATTCAATCAGCCAAAAGTCAGATGTCAAACACTCATGAGTAGATTTTTTACTTTTATGGACGGAAACACAAATTTTCAGTTATTTTTCAGGAAAATAACTGGAAATTTGTGTTTCCGTCCGAAGAGACTAACTGAGCATACTTGTTGCTCAATTATCTTGCATTGACTCAGGCTGTTTCTACGAAAGATGAGACTTCGTACAACACTAAATAAAAACTAGCAATTTGAAGACTAAAGTGGTAGCTACCTTTGCGATTCAGACAAACATGCCAACATATCTAAAACAATCGGGTAAGCTCAGTATGATTCAAATCGCTGACCTAACCTAATACAAACTATGAAAAAATCTACTTTTCTTCACCTTCGTCTTCCTTTTTCTTTTCTGCTGTTGCCCGTTTTTTTATTTGCTTGGGCAATTGATCCACTCGTAGATTGGACGAATGGGTTAGTAGTTTTTGTACTCATACATTTCCTGCTCTATCCCGCGAGCAACGTCTACAATTCCTACTTCGATAAGGATGAGGAGAGTATTGGTGGACTGAAAAATCCGCCTAAGGTGAACAAAGAAATGTATTACTATGCGCTGATTTTTGATGCCTTGGCGATTATTTTAGCGTTGATCCTCGTCAATTTGACTTTCGCTTGGATGCTATTGGTCTACGGCTTAGCTTCCAAAGCTTACAGTCATCCCAGCATTCGACTGAAAAAATATCCTTGGATAAGCTGGTTAATAGCTGGTTTTTTTCAGGGTTATTTCACTTTTTTGATGGCGTATGTTGGCTTGCATGATGCTTCGCTTTCGGACACTTTCGTTCTCTACATTCAAATTCCTGCTTTGCTCAGTTCTTTCATGCTGTGGGGTTCTTATCCGATGACCCAAATTTATCAGCACGCAGAAGATCGAAAAAGAGGCGACCAAACCCTCAGCTTGTATTTAGGGATTTTGGGTACTTTCCATTTTGTGGCTATTGCTTTCTCGCTGGCTACCGTAGCTTATTGTAGCTATTTTTACCAATATTTCAATGCTACTATTGTCTTTGCTTACCCACTATTCTTATTGCCTGTCTTTGCTTTTTTTGTGTATTGGTATATGAAGACTAGGAAAGACCAAACCGCAGCCAACTTTAGTAATACTATGCGACTCAATTGGCTGTCCGCTATATTTTTGAATGCTTTTTTTGTCTTTCTAGCGGTTATGAATTAGGAGTGTACGAATTCTCGTTTTCCCTAACACTTTACTTAAAAAGTCTGAGTCAATAAAAGGAATTCGCGCAACAAGTATGCTCAATGAGTCTCTTTGGACGGAAACACAAATTTTTTCTGAAAAAATTTGTGTTTCCGTCCATGAAAAAACTTCTGGCGTATTCGTAGCTAAATCTCAGGAGTCTTACTAGAATTTATTTCTAGACTAGCATGAGACTACGTACAAGCCTAAATATTTAAGGAAAAAACGAGCAGCTTGTGAACTCAAACATTCGAACATTCCTACAATCAAACATTCCCCCTAAGTCGCAACGCCCTGCATCATTAAGGCACAAATCAATGCCCCGTAAGTTCCCAAAGCATAACCCAAAACCGCCATCAACACACCGACTGGCGCTAGGGCAGGATCGAAAGCAGCGGCTACAACGGGAGCGGAAGCTGCACCGCCGACATTGGCTTGACTACCTACGGCAATGAAGAAATAAGGAGCGCGAATAATGACCGCCACAATGATGAGCGTGAGGACGTGTATCATCATCCAAATCAGTCCGATAAGTAATAAACCCGCATTTTCCTTGTCAAATATCTCGGCTAGATTCATTTTCATCCCAATAGTCGCTACCAAAATGTAAATGAAAATCGTTCCCCAGCGAGAAGCACCGACCCCTTCCAGCTTTTTGGCTTTGGTGAAAGAAAGTACAAAGCCAATACTCGTCGCAATGACAATCAGCCAGAAAAAATGGGACATCAACGAATTTAATTTTAGCGTATTCAACTGCTCAGAATAGCTCTTCATAATAGGCGTAATCGTATCTGCACCCCAATGCGAAAGTGCCGTACCACCAAATGCCAAACCCATCATGACGAAAGTGGTGGTCACAGTCGGAATTTTTTCGATGCTCGCCCGATAAGAAGAAACGCTCGCTTTCAATTTTTCGATGGCAGAATTATCCGCCCGCAATCTTTTATCCAAACGATCAGAAATATTAATGCCGTAGAGCAAAAAGCCCATCCAAATGTTAGCGACGAGTATATCGACAATGATCATCATCCCAAACAGATTATCGCCGACCTCAAAAATCTCTTTCATGGCCGTTTGGTTCGCGCCACCACCAATCCAACTACCTGCCACGGTCGAAAACCCGCGCCAGAGTTCTTCTTTTGGCACTGGAATGAGGTCTGGAAAAACTGAAGTGACGATGAGCAGTGCAACTGGTCCACCCAGGATGATGCCCAGCGAAGCTGCTAGAAACATGATGATCGCTTTCGGACCTAAATTGATGATCCCTTTGATGTCGATGCTGATACAAAGCAAAATTAAACAAGCGGGTAAGAGGTAGCGAGAAGCCACAAAATACAGTTGGGAAGATTCCGCCTCCCCTGCTGCATTCGTCCACTCAGGAGCGATCAGACCCAGTGGCCAGCGCAAAAGAGCAGGTAAAAAATAGGCGAGTAACAAAACAGGAATGTACTTATAGAAGGTCGTCCAGAACTTGCTTTCTAACTGAGAAGTCCAAAAGACCAAGGCTAATACGCCCATCAATATGCCAAAAAGTACGGCATCGTTGGTAAAGTATGGTTGCATTTTGTTTGTTGTTTGTTTCGGTTTTTGCGAGATTGCTTTTTAGTGGATATTGAACCGCAAAGGGACAAAAAAACAAAGGTTACTCGTCTAAGATCGTAAAGAACAGGCTGATAGATACTACTTAGCGTCTTTATGTTTTATTTTATCTAAATAACCAACAGCTAACAGCTAATTGCCAACAGCCCAAAAACCAGCAACTACTCCGTAAAATACCATTTCTGCAAAGTTTCTGCGCCCATTTTGCCTTGCGGCGTATAATCGCTGGCATCGTAGCCTTCACCACCTTGCATATTGGGAAACCACTTCCAAAGAAAGCCACCTTGCCACCAATCCGCCTCCCAAAAAGTCTCGAATAGTGCCTGATAAGCATTGGCCTGTGCTTGCTCATTAATGGGCAAAGAACGAACTTTGCTTTCTAATTCCCAAGTATTATACGTACAGCCATCCACACTTAGGTAGCCATATTCTGTAAAAATAATCGGACGGTCTACACGTTGCTGAAAATCTTCAATTTGTTGATAAATGGAACGCCAAGCGGATTTGATGGATTTGACCGTAGGCGTTTTTTGATCGACCAAAGGGAAATAGGCATTGATGCCAACGTAGTCCAAAGCATCCCAAAAAGGAATGTCGGGATAAGCATCCCAATTGGCAGCATAGACCAACTTTCCAGAATAGATATCTCGAATCTCACGAATCAAATTCCGCCAGTAGCTTTCTCGCTTTTTTGCTCCAATCTTGAACTCTGTCCCTACACAAAACAACTCCACTTGGTACTTTTCAGCCAATTCCGCCATTAGCAGAATGTACATATCGTAGCCCTTTTCCCAACTTTCCCAATCGCTTGCTTGCGCATAATCCATGTCTCCCGTCCAGCTACCCGGGATATATACCTGTGGTTTGAGCATTACTTTTATTCCAGCCTCGCGTGCTAATCGAATACTTTCTTCGATACCTACCACTCGCTCTCCCCACCACTGTCGGTCGCTGCCATAGAACACCTGTGGATTATTTTGGCGTGTGAAAGCATAAGGAACAAGCGCAATCCAATCAGCACCCACTTCTTGTATAGGTGGCATCGGATTTTGTGGAAAAGGATTGGGCGGTGCTACGAAAGTTAGTCCTTCCATTGGCTTCTCTGTACCAAAAGATTCGTGTGGCGGATGATCGACGACCACCTCGGCTTCCTGCTGATTGCATTTTGCAGAGAGTAGGGCTAAAAAAAGTAAGGCGTATAGTGATTTCATAGACTAAAGGTAGAAAAAATGAACCAGTTTGTTCATTTACATGATAAAAAGCAAAGTCTTCCATTTACCATCAGACGTATAGAAAGTTTTCGATAATGCTTCGAGGAGACTTACAGGCATACTTCTTGCTCCATCTTTACACATTACTTCAGACTATACTCTGGCAAATTCCTAATTGCTTTTGGACGCTTAATGAAAGTGTAAAAATTACTAGCGAATCGGCGTTTTTTTTGAAATAGTCTTGAACCATCAAACTTTTGGCATACTGAACGCATCTTTTTGTAAGTTAAAGTGTACGAAATTTAGTAGCCTTAAAATTTTAAACAAAACCACTTACGATGCGCAGAAATATTAAAGTACTAGCACTCCTTTTCTTAGTCACGGCGGGCATAGCAGCGACTACAATCAGTAGAAATGATAAGCTCTTTGAAATTGCCAAAAATATAGAGTTGTTCGCCAATCTATACCGTGAAATCAATACCTACTACGTGGATGAATTAGAACCCGCTCAACTGATGAAAACGGGCGTGGATGCCATGGTCAATTCACTCGATCCTTACACCAACTACATTTCTGAATCACAAATAGAAGGCTACCGCTTCATCACAGAGGGTCGATACAATGGTATCGGAGCGGAAAGTATCAAAATTGGAGATTTTCTGACCATTACGGAGCTGTACGAAGATCAGCCAGCCGATAAAGCAGGCTTGAAAGTCGGGGATCAAATCATGGCAGTGGACGGGAAGGACGCTAGGGGAAAAAATGCGGAAGCTGTCGAGGAAATATTGAGGGGTTTTCCTGGCACGGAGGTAGATTTGTTGATTCATCGTCCTGGCGAAACGGGCAATCGCACTATCACACTGGTCCGCGAAGAAGTAAAAATTAAAAATGTACCTTATTACAGTATGCTCAACGAAGATATTGGCTACGTAGCTTTGACTACTTTCACGAGAGCAGCGGGCGATAATGTGGCGGACGCCGTGCGCGACTTGCAAGCCGAAAGTCCAGATATGAAAGGCGTCGTTTTGGATTTGCGCAGCAATGGCGGCGGACTACTGATGGAAGCGGTGAATGTGTCCAATATTTTTCTTCCCAAAAACAAACTGATCGTGACCACCAAAGGCAAAGTACAAGAATGGGATCGTAGCTTTAGTACACTGAATACGCCCGTGGACGAAGAAATTCCTTTGGTGGTATTGATTAACAATCGTTCTGCTTCTGCTTCTGAAATCGTATGCGGCTCAATTCAAGACTATGATCGTGGTGTGCTACTCGGACAACGCTCCTATGGTAAAGGCTTGGTACAAAACCACCGCGACATCGGCTACAACGCAAAAGTGAAACTGACGACTGCCAAATATTACATCCCAAGTGGACGCTGCATTCAAGCCGTAGAATACGAAAATGGCGAACCCGTTGATATTGCGGAAGACAAAAGAACGCCTTTCAATACGATTAATAATGGTCGAGTGGTCTACGACGGTGGCGGCGTGAAACCAGATCTCGTCATTGATAAAGATGGTAGCTCCAACATCCTAAAAACGCTAGATCGTACACATGTGGTCTTTGACTATGTGACCCAATACTGCCAAGGTAAGAGCGAGATGGAAGCCGTCGATAACATCTACTTCAAAGATTTCGATAACTTTATGTCGTATGTCAGCGAGCGCAATTTCGACTACGATACCAAGACGGAAGAATTGATTAAAAAACTGGAGGAACAAGCTACCGAGGATGGCTATCAAATCAATGCAGAAATAGAAGCCGTTCGTGCCAATATATTAGCCACCAAAAGAGCGGAACTACTGAAGCATAAAGAACCCATCGTCGATATGATCGAAAAAGAAATCGCAGGACGCTATTACTACCAGCGTGGTAAAGTACAAATCGGTTTGCGCAACGACGAAGAAGTGCAAGAAGCCATCGCGGTTTTGAATAACCCAGTGCGTTATGAGACTTTGTTGAAAAGGTAAATCAGCACGTAAAACGCATAGCCACGAAATATTCATCCTTACAGAAGCATTAAGATGCTTACCATACGTCAGCTTGATTTTGGACTGAGCTGGCGTTTTCTTATCTTTCGCCATGAGGGTAAAAAAACTAATAGCCCCAAAACTAAAGCAGAAGATCGCTTTGGATGGGGAGTTGACCTAGCTAGTCCTTGTCTTCACTACAAAACATTCACCATTTCCTCCAAACGAATAGCTCTAGAGGAAGCACCTACCTGAATCGAATAATTACCCGATTCTAATACCCATTGGTTATCTGATTCTGACCAATAGCGCAAATCTACGAAGGGGATTTGGAAACTGAGGCTTACTAGCTCATCGGGTGCTAAATTTGGTGTTTTAGCGAAAGCTTTCAGCGCTTTCACGGGACGATCAACCTGCGTATCTGGTTTTGCTACGTAGATTTGTACGACTTCTTTTCCCGTTCTAGTACCAGTATTGTACACATTGAGAGATACTTTGATGGTATCATTTTCTGCTAAAACAGTCAAGTCACTAAAGTCGAAATTGGTGTAAGATAGACCATAGCCGAAAGGATAAGATACCGCTAAATCAGATTTATCAAAATGACGATAGCCGACGTAGATGCCCTCTTCGTAATTTGTGTAATCTCTATTCTTTATCTTCTCGGAAGCTGGTTTTTCCGCAGTTCCCTTCATCAATATTGCTACTGGATCAAATACGCCACCTTCTAGTGGGAAATTGGCATTAGAGGCGTGATCATTGAGGTGAATTGGAAATGTCATAGGCAACTTCCCGCTCGGATTACTTTTACCACTCAAAATATCCGCTACCGAATTTCCACCCTCTTGCCCACCTTGCCACGCCAGCAGGATAGCATCTGGTTGTGCCTTCCAAGAAGCCGTTTCGATCACGCCGCCAACATTCATGACGACCACTACCTGTTTGCCTGTAGACTGAAAAGCATTGCATACCTTCGTCATCATATTCTGCTCTGTCTCAGAAAGCAAAAAATCATCTTGCTCTACTCGATCCCCACCTTCTCCACTATTCCTCCCGATGGTAATAATTGCTACATCTGTTTCTGCCACGATAGCTTTTAGTTCGGCAGCCGTGTAGTCCATACGCGGTGGGAAGTAAGGATTGGTCATCGCTTCCAGACCTTCGGGCTTCACAAATGCGGTTGCGTGTTTGGAGCGGTGTGCTTCGAAGATCCGCTCAGCCGTTTCATTGATCTCAAAACCAGCATTTTTCAAGCCCTCTTCTAAGGAAACGGTGTAGGCTTCATTGACGTCGCCCGAGCCTGTTCCACCTGCAATAAAATCATAGGAGGTGACACCAAGTAGCGCAACTTTTTGATTCGTTTGGAGGGGTAATGTATTTTCATTTTTTAGCAAAACCATACCTTCGGTTGCCGATTGACGAGTGATTTTGGCGTGTGCTTTTAGATCAGGCGTATTGCTGTAGTCGTACTCTTGCATTTTTTTTGATTCGACAATCAATTTCAAGATGCGCCCAGCAGCGATGTTGATTTCGGCTTCGGAAAGTGTACCATCTGCTGCCGCCTTTTGCAGCGCTTTCCACTGTCTTTTAGTGCCTGGTTCTAGCAGATCGTTACCCGCTGCAATTTGCTGTGGTGCATCGTTGCCACCAAACCAATCGGTCATCACCAAGCCTTCATATTGCCATTCGTTCCTTAAAATATTTGTTAGTAAATCTTTACTTTCAGAGGCATAAGTACCATTAATCTTATTGTAAGCAGACATGATAGTCCAAGGTTGCGACTCTTTCACGATGATTTCAAACCCTTTTAGATAAATCTCTCTCATAGCTCGATCCGAGACAATTGCATCATTGAAATTGCGATCCGTTTCTTGACTATTCGCCACGAAGTGCTTAGGACAAGCACCTACACCTTGTGACTCAATACCGTTCACCATCGCTGCACCTATTTTACCAGTCACAACGGGGTCTTCGGAATAGTATTCAAAATTCCGCCCACAAAGCGGGTGGCGATGGATATTAGCACCTGGTCCTAAAATGACATCAATTCCGTATTCTAGTGCCTCCTTGCCCATTGCAGTGCCAACCTCTTCCACCAAATCCACATTCCAAGTGGAGGCGAGCAGCGTGCCAATCGGAAAAGCAGTACAATAGTAAGTTCGATCTTCGCCTGCTCTGGTCGGTTCAATTCTCAAACCAGCGGGACCATCTGATAGATAAATGGTGGGCAGTCCCAAGCGTGGTGTTGGCACAATAGTTCCTGCTGCACCAGGCACAGCAATATCCCCCATGCCAAGTGCCGATGCGATACCTGAGCCTTTGAGTAGATGAATTTTTTCCTCCAGCGTCATTTGTTCCAACAAATCGTGAACACGTTCCGCTGTCGTTTTTCGATTATCTTCGTAAGTATCCAGTGTACCATTTCCGTTTCTGTCTAAAAAAGTATAGCCATCAATAGTCAGTTGTGGTATATCAGTACGTGCTGCGTAATCTTTTTCGAAGTCAATGAAAGTAGAATTGACGTACCACCAGCCTCCAAATCCTGCAATTGCCACTAAAAGAATGAGGATACCCAGTATGATAAAGCATATCTTTAAGACTTTTTTCATTTTATTGCTGTTTATGCGAATAAGAGCTTGTTTGGAGCATTATCTTCCTGTAAACCAGTATTTTCCGAACCTGACTTTGAAAATAATCGCTCTTTTATACCAATAAAGTCGCTATTATTTTCTTCGTCAGAACCGCAAACTACTGATTTACAGTTCAATCCTGCTCCAAACAAGCTCTTATTAGCATAAACAGCAATAAAATGAAAAAAGTATTAAATAT
>JBCDKV010000084.1:0-11354 GCA_038746215.1 Bacteroidota bacterium
GAACTTATAGGTAGAGCCTATTTACTGGTTTTCACTCATACTTTTCCCACTCCAATTGAGCAACTTCCCAAGTTTCCATCGCCGTATCCAAGTCTTTTTTCAGTTGACTGTACTGCTTTAAAATTTGCTCTGAATCAGCTTGGGCATAAAAGGATTCATCCGCCATCTGTTGCTCAATCGCAGCAATTTTATCCTCTAGCCTTTCTACTTTTTTCTCCGCTTGACTCACTGCCTTCATCAATTGCTTGCGTTCTTCTCTGCTAATAGTGGGTTTTGTAGCTGATTTTTCGCTGTTCTGGCTGTTGCTATTAGATCCTTGTAATTCAACGGAACGCATATCGTCCAAGGCGCGTTTTTCCAAGAAGTAATTGACGTCTCCAAGATAAGGATAGAGTTGTTTGTTCCTAAATTCTAGCGTATGATCTGTCAGTCCAGCCAAAAAATCTCTATCGTGAGAAACCACGATGAGCGTACCATCGTAATTGAGCAGCGCATTTTTCAGGACTGCTTTGGAAAGCATGTCGAGGTGGTTGGTAGGTTCATCCAGCACCAATAAATTGAAAGGATTCAGCAATAAACAAGCCAAAGCCAGTCTTGCCCGTTCGCCCCCTGAAAGTACGGACACTTTTTTGTCTACATCCTCTCCGCTGAACATGAATGCGCCTAGTATGTTTCTAAGTCTTGGTCGCAGTTCAGGTGGAGAATAGCGCTCCATGGTTTCCAGTAAAGTGAAGTTGAAGCCTAGCGTATCCGACTGATTTTGAGCATAATAACCAATCTGTACGTTGTGTCCCAATTGTAGCGTACCGTCGGTGGTATCTATGTTCTGAACGATAATTTTTGCTAGGGTTGATTTTCCTTGCCCATTTTGTCCCACGAAGGCGACGCGCTCACCTCGCTCCACTTTGAAATCAACACCATCCAATACATTCAAGCTGCCATAGCTTTTCACCAAATCTTTGCCTGCTACCACAATTTGCCCAGATCGCGGCGCGGCTGCAAAGCGAATATTCATCGTAGCGACGTCCTCGTCGGCTACTTCCACACGCTCCAGCTTATCCAATTGCTTTTGCATCGACTGCGCCATTTTCGTTTTGGTCGCCTTTGCCATGAAGCGATTGATCGTTCGTTCTTTTTGCGCAATCACTTTTTGTTGGTTGGAATAGGTGGCTTGCATTTTTTCGCGTCGTTCTGCTTTCAGTTCGACGTATTTGCTGTACGCTGCTTTGTAGTCGTAAAGTCGTCCTAGTTCAACTTCCACCGTTCTTTTGGTGGTATTATTCAAAAATTCCTTGTCGTGGGAAATCGTAATAATCGCTCCCGAATAAGTTTGCAGAAATTTTTCGAGCCAGATGATCGACTCAATATCTAGGTGGTTTGTTGGCTCATCCAAAAGTAAATAATCTGGCTGCTGGAGCAGCATTTTTGCCAGTTCGATTCGCATTTGCCAGCCGCCACTAAATTCATCCGTCAAACGGTCGAAATCGCTTTGCTCAAATCCCAAACCTTTCAGTACTCGTTCCGCATTGGCTTGCATGGCATCGCCGCCCAAAAGCTGAAAACGATCATTTGCCTCCGAAAATTCATTGAGTAAATCCATATAGCTATCGCTTTCATAATCCGTGCGATGCGCCATTTCCTGATTGATTTCCTCAATTCGGACTTCCAGTTTTCGCAAATCTTCAAAAGCAGTGAGCGTTTCTTCCATCACCCGCTTTCCCTTCGGTAAATCCATTTCTTGATAGAGAAATCCTAATGTACTGTTGCTCGGACGCGCAACGTTTCCTGATTGTGCAGATAGATCACCCGCTATAATTTTGAGCAGCGTGGATTTGCCCGCCCCGTTTCGTCCCACCAAACCTATCTTTTCGCCAGGCTGTATGACCACGTTGATATTGTTCAAAAGGATACGGTCGCCATACTGCACGTATATATTGGAAGCTGTAATCATTACAATTGCACTAATTTTGAGTTGCTAGTATTCGAGATGTCGCAATTTTAGACATTCATCGGGGAAAAACCTATTGCAGGTTGTAAATTTATTTTTACTGAAACCCTATCCACAAAAATATGAAACTCAAATAAGTCCACAACCCAATGAAAAGAATATGGACACTCGTTTCAAAAACTTTACCTTTCCAGAGTTTTGGGGAATAGACAAAAAACTGAAAGAAGAGGCGAATTAGCCAAAACAGTCCTAGTCCAAGTGCAATGCGTTGACCGAGTGGTGTCGATACGATTTCCTCACTGGAGGTCAGACACAGCAAGCCCATCAGCAGCACCATGAGTGCGACAAAAAAAGTGTGAACTTCCATCATTTGTTTGTTGACGAGGCTCAAAGCTTGCAACTCAGCTTTCCAATTGAAATAGCGCGGAAAGATGACATGTACCAAGGCTAATGCGGTGAGCAAAGCACCTATGACGTTAAGGTGTATTTGCATGTTTATTGAGTATGAATGCACGGATGAAAGGTGTGATTTTTAAGGTGTCTAGCAATCGTAAATGGTTTTTTTTGAAAGTTTGAAGCCATGTTTTTTTAGGATAGAAATGAAAAAATCCAATCGTGTAAGCTATAAAATTGGGGAGGTCTCTCAGGTGTTCCACGAGCACTATTTTTCCATCCGTTTTGAGTATCCTGCGAAGTTCCTGAAAAAAGGTATCCCGTTCTGCTTGATTTCTGATCTCGTGGGCAGCAAGAATCAAAAAAATGACATCTATGGAATCAGATTTGAGCGGCAGATGCTGCGTTTGAATGCACTGTGTGCCAGGATAAGGTGGATAGGCTTTTCTGGCTCGCTTGATGGATATTTCTGTATGAACTTTTGGGTCGTAAAAATCGAGTACCCGCAATTCACTCTCCGCAAACTTTCTGGCTAAGGATTCGCTAGTCTCATCAAATCCTGCGTGAATGTTGACAATTTTTTCGGGTGCTGCTGGAATGTATGGGTTTAACCAATTGAAAGTATAAAGTCCAGAGAAATCATAGACGTAGGAAGAAATGAGTAAGGATAGTAGCGTCGTCAGCATGCTTGCCAACAAGAAAAAATGGAGCAATGGATGGTAAGTATCAGCCACCCAAGACTTGGCTAAAAATAGCAAGCTTACCACTAGCAATGCTAAGGCGTAAAAATGCCAATTGAACCGAATGATATTCCAAACCCCTTGAAAAGGCTTTCTCATATTTTCTACTTTGAAGTTGCACTGCTATACTCCATTTTAGATGAAAAAGTGCATCTTAATTCTGATCACTTTGTAGAATTGATGAATTGAAGAAATGTTGAATTGGTTGTTCCCATATAGGCGTGTACGAAGTTTTAAGCAATACTCCAAACAAGCTCTTAGTAAAGCCCTTAAGATCGCGCAACAAGTATGCTCAAGAGATTTTTATGGACGGAGACACAAATTTTTCAAGAAAAATTTGTGTCTCCGTCCGAAGAGGCTCTCCGAGCATACTTGTTGCTCAATTATCTTGCATTGACTCAGACTGTTTCCAAGTAAGATGTTAAGAAAAATGAGACTTCGTACACCCCTAGTTCCCATACTATAATTAGCAGTGCTTGCTAATTACATAGCACATCGCCATCAGTTCGACAATTGAACAATTTTACAATTCGACTGCTTGCACCTATTTATCCCGTTTGCAGTATAAATAGATGAGATTAAGAGCACTATCAACCTCCCACAAATTTTTGCGCATCCAAAAATCCCGCTAGGGATGCACTCTGGGTAGAAAAATGCTGAAAACGTTATCAAGTGCCGTAGGTACGTACTATGAAAGCCTCACAGTTCGCACCTACGGAGCTTAGACAAGGAAAAATTGGACGTTTCTACCGATAGTTCGCCTCTACGAGGCTTTGTAATTGGGGGTTTTGGACTTGTGGGGGTTGATATATTAAAAGCATCTACTCATCCAAAAATACTACCCTTCCTTTTTTCCAAAAGTAAGGAATACTTTCGATGATGAAAGCATTTGCTAATCGAATATTTTTAAACTGGAAATCATTTAGAAATTGAAAATAATAATAGTCAACGCCCACGGCTTTTGGACGCCAGTTTTTGCGTACGCCTTCGATGATGAGCAATTGATGGTTAGCGGCGAGATGGGTGAAGGTATACGGTAAAGGTCCAGCAAATCTTCTGGCCTGCTTCCAATGCTCAAAGGGCGAATTTGGTGGTAAAAGATCAGTTGCTACTGCTTTGTCGATTACTAGTTTGAAGTCTGATTTTTTTGACGCTATACTCATCTGTCTGGCTCTTTTCTCTACAGCAATATCGGTCGTTGTGTACTGATAGTGCGTAAAAATATTACCGAGCCATTCCATCAGTTTGTTGTTCGTCTCGGATTTTAGGATATAAAGTCCACGCAATAGTTTTCCTTTTTCGTTTGTAAACCGCACGAATATCCGATAACCGATCAAAAAGAAATGCTGCCCCAAAAACGGTGGAAATCCCTTGGGACGCAGCGCCCTTGTCTGCACCATAGCTACGGTGAAAAAAGCCCATTTTTCGTCAAAAGTATCCAAGGACAAGCAACTTGGAATTAACGGCAGTAGTTCTGACTGAGCCACGGCAAAGGTTAGTACGACCGAATAATCGAATTGTGCTTCTACGGCAAAGGGATGATTTTTAAGCATGAATAGTGAGGTTTTTAGGTTTTAGAATAAATTCATTGTAGTAGATAAAAGCTACAAACAGTAGGGCAAATATACTATTCCACCTGCCCCAAAGCAACAAATCAGATGCGAGCAAAAATTCGAGGATGTTCATCACTATGATTAAAATGATTTGTACCCAAGCACACCATCGACTTTTGATACCGGTCAGTATCCAAATCGCAATGAACAATTCGCCAATACCAATGAGAGGTGTAAGCAGATTGGCGTATGTCGTCTCTAATATACGAGCGACAATAGCTTCATGTCGAGGTACAAAACCGAGCGTTTTACAGAAAAGCCCCATAATGATCCAAACGCTAGCAATGAGGCAATTGAAGATGCGGTAGGTTGGCATAGGTGTGTATAAATTTATGAGGTGTAAGATTTATAATTAGACGTGTACAAAATTTTGAGCAATACTCGGACAAGTCTCAGTAAAGCTCCTGAGATCGCGCAACAAGTATGCTCAATTAGTCTCTTCGGACGTCCATAAAAAACCTTTAGTAATGTTCACTAGTGTCCAACTAAAAAATAAATCTGGTAGATAATCAGCTAAAAATCAGCTAAATATAGGCTAAATAATCTTTTTTTATATGCCTTGAACAAATCATCAGGTTAAAATCTATACCAATAAGCGAACATTATCAACGACTCAAACCAAAGCAGGCTTTTTCGCTTATCGCATTTTCAAAAGTGTGTACCCTTCTGAGGTCGAATTCCGTGAGTGCTAAATTGACAATTTTTTGTACTTAAAAATGAGGGAAAAAGCGGTAGACTTACTAATTTTGTAGTCACTTTAACTCAGCATTGAAGAATCGTTAGGTATACAACTGCTATGCTCGATGAAAACCCAATGTGTAAAAGACTAAGTTTATAGCTTGTTTGGAATTTTTACAAATTGATAATCAGCAGTTTGCGGTTTTGACAAGGTGAAAAATTAGTTGCATATCTGGATACGGAACTCATTTTTCATGCAGTCAGGTTCGTAAGATGTTGGTTATCAGGCAGGAAAAATCCAAACAAGCTCTTAGTATCTATCGTTTTTTATAAAAAGATTTTTATGTCAGCAGCAAAAAGCTCCACCGCAAAATATTGGATTCTATTTTTACTTTCTTTAGCCGTGACCATTGCCATGCTCATTTATGTACCAGCTTGGTTTTGGGTGCCACTACCATTTCCAATTACCTATTTTGTATTGGCTATGGATTGGATGTAGTAGCGAAAAGTTAGCCTTGTAAACTGTGGATAGACATCTCGTTGGATTGAGGTGAACCACACCGCTTTTTACAATAAGGAAACTTGTAAAAAATAATCTACCCATTTTTAATTTTCTCCCAAACTACTACTGCGTTGCTCATCAGTCAGGTAACACAGGTTATCTTCCTTCTTCGCGCCTTGTATTAGTTCGCGATAATTCTTAAAAATTTGGGTAGCTTTTCTTTTACAAATTCCCTAAATTATTGATAACAAAACTATTTTTTTTGCCTCGTTATTTTGCATACCTACTTTCTGTCGTGTTTCATCCACTGCTCATTGTCAGCTATATGCTTACTTTTTTGCTGTTGATGAATCCCTATCTATTTGGCGTCAGCAATATCACAGAGCAGTTTTCGCTCATTGTCATTTTGATGTTCAGCACCTTTTTCATGCCCGTCTTAATGGTAGGCATGTTGAAAAAGCTAGATTTGGTACAGTCCTTAGAATTGCAAGATCGGCAAGAACGCATCATTCCCTATATCCTAACTGGATTCTTTTACATCGTGATGAGTGCCTTTTTCATGTATCACCCCGACATGCCGAATGCCTTCACGTCCTTTGTCTTAGGCACTACCATCGCTTTATTCGCCGCTTTTTTCGTCAATCTTTTTTCCAAAATTAGTGCTCATGCGGTCGGTATGGGTGGCTTGGTAGCCATGGTAGTCATCTCTATTTGGCAGTTTAGCCACGGCATCATCAGCCTGAATATCAGTGATTTCGCAACGATACAGATCAATTCTATTCTACTGCTGACCTTCGTTGTACTAGCGGCGGGATTGGTTGGTTCGGCACGCCTCAAGTTGGAAGCGCACGTGCCACAGGATTTGTACGGTGGTTATCTGATTGGTTTTGCTTCGCAATTTATTGCTTTGCGATTTATATTTTAAGCGAGGTTAAGCTAATGCGTACATTTCATACAATCGGGTTCACCAACGAGTTTTCCCTTGTGGTTTAAATCGTATTGGCAACAATCTTGGAGATTTTTCTTTAAAATGGATTTTCCGCGCTTGGCTCTAGCTTTGACATTAGACAAACTGATCCCTAATATTGCTGCCACCTCGTGTTGTTTTTTGCCTTTGAAATAGAGCAGTTCTATGGTTTCTCTATAGATACTTGGGAGTTGTGTGACAAAGCGATCTAAGCAACAAACCTCTTCGTAAGTTTCGTCTAGTGCTGCTGGACTTTGCAGTTGCGCATTTTTCTGTTTAGAAGACTGATGAAGGTAGTTGACGATCTCATTTCTGGCAATCTGAAAAATCCATGCACTAAGTTTTTCTTGCGCTTTTAGCGAATCCAAATAAAGACAAACTTTCAAAAAAGTATTTTGCAAAACTTCATCAGCAGCATCTTTATCTTGTAGTCTTTTCCGTATGAAAAAGTACATTTCTTCTTTGTAAAAATCCCAAATTTGATTGATTTCCATATGTTCGTCTCGATTACGGCTTCCTTCAGATTCAAAAGGGTCACAGTTCAAAAAATGAAAATTTCGTCTCTAAAAGCCGCAGAAAGTTTTTTTCTAAGATGAAAAACTTTCTGCTAGAGGGATTTTAAGGGTGAAAAGCATCAAAAATTGTTGATTTTTGATGCTTTTCACCCTTAAGAACCCCTTGGAGCATCCAAAAAACCAACCTGACAAGGTTTTTTGGATGCGACCTAACGAAATCTTAAAAAGGTGTACTCTTCTGAAACTTTAGAGACTGTTTGGAAGGCTAGCTTTCTGAGATTAGAATTTGAACGCATAGCTTACTGCTACCTTTATCCACTAGCCTCCCAACCAGCACTTGATGATTCTATTATTTGCAGCAACTGCATTTGCTACACTCACAGTTCTGACAAGAGCAGTCACTCTTTAAACAACTTTTACAGCTACATTTGTTGCATTCGCAATTATTACATTTACAAGTATTCATAATTTTACAATTTTCAAATTTAAAAATGGGTATCAGCAGAGTTTCTAGATCAAAGCCTCTACCTCAATTCGTACAGGAGACTGCGGAATGGAGAAAAAGATACAAGTAGGAGGCACTTTTTTAAAAAAAATAACGGTAGTGCTGCAAATGTAAGGCTATGTTGCACGCAAAACTTGCAAAGTACGCAGAGAGCAAGAGCGCATGCAGCCTTACAAATATAGGACTACCAAAATTTTTCTCAGGCATCACCAAAACTTCGTACACCCCTAGTTCTTAATTCGTAATTCATAAAAAATGTTTTCATACATCTTACAAGTCACCCTATGCTGGACGGCATTCTATGTGCTGTACCGAAGCTTGTTGCGCAAAGAAACTTTCTTTCACATCAATCGCTGGTATTTACTCGGGACTTTGGTTATGGGCTTGCTCATTCCATTGATCGACTGGCAACCAAGCCCTGCAATTGAGGGACACCCGACTTATGAAACTACCATTCAACCAATACAAGTGCAAATGTGGCAACTCGAACAATCCATCGAAGCCGCTTCGCAGCCTTTTGCCATAGATTTTATGGATGTGCTGCTAGCGGTTTATTTGTCTGGCGTTTGCTTCTTTTTTGCATTGCTTTTACACGGACTGTGGAAAATTTGGCGACTCTATCGCATCAGCGAAGTGGAGCAGCAAGGCAACATCAAAGTCGTATATACGCCCGAAGCGCACTTGCCTTTTTCTTTTTTCCATTTGTTGTTTTGGAGCAAAGCGCACGAAGCTGCTTTGGCGGAAAAAGCACAAATTCTGCGCCACGAAGAAGCGCATATTTACCAATGGCATACCTTGGATGTACTTTTTCTCGAACTTCTCAACATCGTTTTTTGGTGTAGCCCCATCCTCTATTTTTATCGAAAATCGCTCCGAACCACCCACGAATACTTAGCCGATGCACTAGTCCTAGAAAATACCAAGCGCAAAGAATATGGACATCTATTGTTGAAACAATCCTTGTCAGGCGTTCAGATTGCCTTAGCCAATCACTTTATTCATTCACAATTAAAAGATCGCATTCTGATGATGACACGGAACAAATCGCGCAAGCGTAACCTAATGAAGTATTTACCCTTATTGCCCATTTTATTACTCGCTGTTCTCGTTTTTGCCAAACATGATGGTCTCGAGCAGACGGAAACCATGATCGGGAGTTTAGCCTCAGCACAAGTAGCCGATAGTGAACTTATCCAATTTATTAATCCCGTCCGAGATCGCAGCAAAATCACCAAAGAAGTGGGCTATGGTATGCGGGAACATCCCATTCACAAAGATCAAAGATTGCATACGGGCATAGATTATGTCGTGCCGATGCGCACAGAGATTATAGCGACTGCCGATGGAAAAGTAGCTGCAGTCAATAAATGGAAAAAAGGCTATGGTCATCACTTGGAAGTGCAACATTCGGATGGCTACACGACCTTCTACGCACATTTGGATGAAATGTTGGTAGAAATAGGACAGCCAGTGAGCAAGGGAGAAGTCATTGCTCTTTCTGGCAGTACAGGTACTTCGACTGGTCCGCACCTACATTACGAGGTGCGACTGAACGGCAAAGCGATTAATTCTGCCACATTGCAGCAGCCAGCAACAGATGTGCAAAAAGGCTATTTTGACCTCGGAGCAGGTCTAGGTCGCGCCTTTATCTATGATGAACAGCGTATCGCCAATAATTTTGCAGCGGCTTTTTATTCTGATAAGCTCAGTTTAGCAGATCGTAGTGCCATGCTGACGGAAGACTACCAGCTTTTTACAGAACGATTTGCTGCGCAGGCGGCGGAAATCACCGATTTGTTGATCGTAGAGGTTGCTAAACGTGGGTTGGAAGTTCAGATCACTCCTTCGGATAAAACCGTCACTTTAAAATCCCAAGTCATAAAACCTGAGCATTCACTTAGCAAAGGGGAATTAGTAAAGGTTGTTTTCAAACCCAGTATGAGCGAAAAAGATTTAGAAAATTTACAATCAAATTTAAAGTTACAGGGCATTGACTTACAAATTGAGAAAGCTGAGTATGATGACGCAGGTCGTCTGATTAACTTGAAGTACGAGATGAGTGATGGATCGGGAAGCAGTATGAGTCAATGGGGAGCAATCAAGGAAGCAGACGAATTTGGCTTCTACACTTATTTCAACACAGGGCAATTAGGAACACTACCACTAGACGAAAATGAACAACAGCAAAATGAAAAAATCTTCAAAGAAGTAGAACAAATGCCTCGTTTTCCTTCCGAAGCGTGCGAAGCAATGGAGCAGGAGGAAGCACGTGAAAACTGTGCTCAAACTGCCTTTATCAAATATTTGTACACCAATATCCAATATCCTGCTGATGCTCTAAAAGCTCGTGTACAAGGCATAGTTGTTGTTCAATTTATCGTACAGAAAGATGGGCAACTCTCTGATTTCAAAATCGCGCGAAATATCGGAGGCGGTTGTGGTGCAGAAGCTTTGAGGATTATGAAAAAAATGAATTCGGATAGTATTCGTTGGATTGCTGGCGTGGAGAACGGGAAAAAAGTAGCGGTCCAATACACGGTTCCTGTCAAATTTAAGCTGACTGAGGAGGCAGGGGAAGTCTTTCGAGTTGTTGAGCAAATGCCTCGCTTCCCTTCCGAGGATTGTGAAGCTCTAGAGACAGCAGATGAGAAGCATCAATGTTCGCAAGCAGCTTTGCTGGAGTATCTTTTTAAAAATGTCAAATACCCTAAGATTGCAAAAGACGCATCGGTAGAAGGGACTTGCGTCGTACAGTTTACCGTAGAAAAAGACGGTAGCCTTTCGGATATTGAAGTCGTGCGAGATGTAGGAACTGGACTAGGCGATGAAACCAGAAGGGTCGTGGAGCAAATGAATATCGACAATATTAAATGGATCGCAGGTGTACAGCGTGGTCGTAAGGTGCGTGTACGCTTTACACTACCCATCAAATTTAAATTATCGGATGATGAGACGACAACAGCAGAACAACAACCTGCCCAGCCTGATTTTCCCATCGCTACGGATCAGAAGCTGACATTGAAGGATTTCGAGTTAGCCCCCAATCCAAACAATGGCGAAATGCGCATCCGTTTTCAAGCATATGCTAGTCCAATTGTGATTAGAGTCTACGATGCAAAGGGCAGCCTCATTTACACCGAAAGCATTGCCAATTTTTCGGGTAGTTACAATGAACAGTTGGAGCTAGAAAGTGCCAGCAAAGGCATTCACTTTTTAACGATTGAGCAAGCTGGGAAGACTTTTGTGCGGCAGGTGGTGATTGAATAAATTTACTAGCACTGTACAAAGTTCTATTTTTCTTAATAGCTCATTTGAATACAGCCTGAGTAACTGCAAGAAAATCGCGCAACAATTATGCTCAATAAGTCTCTTCGGACGGAAACACAAATTATCAGTTATTTTTTTAGGAAAAATAGACATATTTATCCGAGTCGTAAAAGTAGTTGACACTTTAGTGTTCCAATTTCTAATTTTTATTTCATAAAAATTAGAA
>JBCDKV010000085.1:0-11347 GCA_038746215.1 Bacteroidota bacterium
CAATGAAACCATACAACAATGAAACCATACAACAATGAAACCATACAACAATGAAACCATACAACAATGAAACCATACAACAATGAAACCATACAACAATGAAACCATACAACAATGAAACCATGCAACAATGAAACCATGCAACAATACAATAGCAAAGCAACAATCCTAGCCATCGAATCCTCTTGCGACGATACTTCCGCTGCAGTTTTGGAAGATGGGAGCGTACGCAGTAATTATGTCGCTAATCAAACGACGCATAAATTGTACGGCGGAGTTGTGCCAGAAGTAGCTTCTAGGGCGCACCAAATGAATATTCTACCCGTTGTAGAGGTGGCACTTCGCCAAGCAAAAGTTGATAAAAGAGAACTGGATGCCATTGCCTTCACGAGAGGACCAGGACTAATTGGGTCCTTGATTGTGGGCGTTTCTTTTGCCAAGTCACTCGCTTTAGCACTGGATATTCCGATGATTGAAGTCAATCACATGCAAGCCCATGTACTCGCACATTTCATAGACGATCCCAAACCCAGTTTTCCTTTTCTGTGCTTGACGGTATCAGGCGGACATACGCAGATCGTATTAGTGAAAGATTATTTAGAGATGGAAGTGATTGGGCGTACGCTGGACGATGCCGCAGGCGAAGCGTTTGACAAAACGGGGAAGCTGTTAGGATTGGATTATCCAGCGGGACCACTCTTGGATAAATTGGCGCAGCAGGGCAGTCCTATTTTCGACTTTCCAGAACCACGAATACCAGATTTGGATTTTAGCTTTAGTGGGGTGAAGACGGCTATCCTATATTTTTTGAAACGAAATCTGAAAGCAGACCCCGATTTCATAGCCAACAATCTAGCTGATATTTGTGCATCCGTGCAACAAAGGATTGTATCTATTTTGATGAATAAATTGAAAAAAGCAGCCCAGCAAACGGGTATTCGACAAATAGCGATTGCAGGAGGTGTATCTGCCAATTCTGAACTACGAAACGCACTAGTTACACTGGGAGCAGAAAAAGGGTGGCAAACCTATATTCCTCAATTACAATATTGTACCGACAACGCAGCTATGATTGGAATCGCAGCTCATTACAAATATCTACAAGGCGAATTTACTGACCAGCGTGTAACGCCTACGGCTCGCTATGCACTGTAAAGTGGATTGTAGACTTGGTAAGTTTGTAGAAACTTACCGAGTCTCTGGTTCAATACACAACCAAAACAGTTCGATAAGATCTTTGCAAATAGAAACATCAATTTTCGACTATCTGCCTTTTCTCAAACGATAATTGCCTGCTTCCTGAACATTCCCACATTTTCTGCCTTATTACTTCCGTCTTCTACAACCCAGTTCATTTATCAACACCATACTACTGTGAATCATTACATCAATTGCCTTTTCATTGTCCTTATTTCTACGTTTACTTATTCCTCGCTTCAAGCACAAACACCAGACACGCTGTTTGTCAAAAAAACAAGCGCAAAAATTGAGCTAGATGGAGCACTCAACGAAGCAGCATGGATGCTAGCGGATGTCGCGAACGATTTTTGGCAGTACTTCCCATTTGATACTTCTCTTTCTAAGCTAGACACCGAAGTGCGCATACTTTTTGATGATAAGTTCCTCTATGTTGGCGCAAGAATGGGTAATTTGGATCAAGAACGAGGCTATATTACACCTTCGCTGCGGCGAGATTACAGAGGGGAAGCCAATGATGGCATTACGGTGGTACTCGATCCTTTTTTGGATAATACAAATGCCTTTGTCTTTGGCGTCAATCCTTTTGGGATGCAACGAGAAGGTTTGCTGGCAAATGGTGGCTCGGGCGGTGGTTCTTTCGACTTGGGTTGGGACAATATTTGGTACGCAGATGCTAAACAGCACGAAGGTTATTGGACGGCAGAAATGATGATACCACTCAAAACCCTGCGCTTCAAGGAGAATAGTACCCAATGGAACATCAAGCTCTATCGCATTGATAGTGAATACACTGAGCGTTCGACTTGGCCCAAATCGCCTCGACAATTTTCGATCATTTCCCTAGCCTTTATGAATCCACTCATTTTTGAAGAACCCGTTCAGAAAGAAGGTAAGAATTTAGCGATTATTCCCTACACCTTGGGTAATTTTACTAGAGACAACACGGAAGGGGCAGCAAAACCGAGTAGTAACCAATTTCAAGCGGGCGGCGATGCAAAAATTGGACTTGGACCTTCTTTAAATTTGGATTTGACGATCAATCCTGATTTTTCGCAAGTGGAAGTAGATCAGCAAGTCACGAATCTGGATCGCTTTGAGATTTTCTTTCCTGAACGGCGGCAGTTTTTCTTAGAAAATGCAGATTTATTTTCTTCCTTTGGAACAAGTAGCCTACGTCCTTTCTTCTCCAGAAGAATTGGGGTGGCGAGAGATGAATCGACAGGAACAAATGTGCAAAATCCGATTTATTTTGGGGCAAGATTGAGTGGGAAGCTGAATAACAACTGGCGATTGGGCTTGCTCAATATGCAAACCGCTTTGGATGAAAGCATTAACCAACCTTCTACAAACTACACTGTCGCAGTAGCGCAGCGCAAAGTGCTAGAGCGTTCCAATATCGGTGTGATCGCAATTAATAAAAGCCCTTTAACTTTAGGTGATTTACAAGATACCACAGGAACACTTTTTGAGTCTAATCGCGTGCTGGGCGGTGACTTTAACTTAGCTTCAAAGGACAATACTTGGACGGGCAAATTCTTCTATCATCGCTCTTTTAGTCCAGACGAAGAGAAGCGAGGTGGCGTAGCTGCCGCTAGATTAAATTATCAAACTTTAGATTGGGATGCTTCTATACGAGCAGAAATCGTGGAGGACAATTACACGCCCGAAGTAGGCTTTGCGAGAAGAACAGGCTACAATAGAGTCGCTGCTGATGCGTCTAGGATTTTTTATCCCAACTCAAAAATCGTTAATCGCTTCAGTTTTGGCTTTGATTTTGATGTGCTATACAGTCCAGTTTTCAATCGAACAACGGATTGGGATGTCAATATTCTCAATCGAATTCAATTTCAAAATACCGCTGAATTTAGTATGCGACTGCGCCGAGAATACGTCTATCTTTTCGATGAATTCGACCCAACGAATACCGATGGCGAAGTGCTTCCTGCGGATAGTGAATATACCATCAATCGCATCATCCTCAACTATGAGTCCGATTTTCGCAAACGCTTCTTTTTTGACGCCAGCAGCACCATCGGTCAATACTTCAACGGTAATCGTATCAACCTAGAAGGTAGTTTTGGCTATCGTTTTCAGCCCTACGGTTCTATTTCTGTTGACTTAGCTTATAATCGCATTCGCCTACCAGAACCGTACAATGATGGCAACCTCATCTTAATTGGGCCAAGAATAGACTTGACTTTCACTAAAAGCTTATTCTGGACTACTTTCATCCAATACAATAATCAGATTGATAATCTCAACATCAATTCCCGATTCCAATGGCGGTTTCGACCTGTTTCTGATCTATTTATCGTTTATACGGATAATTATTTTCCCGATGATTTTGTGAATAAGAATAGGGCGCTGGTATTGAAGTTGACGTATTGGTTGAATGTTTAGGAAACTGTTTGCAATAGCTTAATGAAAAAAACAATCAAACAAATACAATTCGACAACCAAAGCAACCCCAAATCTTACTTTGATATTGTCAGAATAGAAGATTTGCTACACAAGCAACTAGATCATGATATTGGTAAGCATCATCTTGTCCAATTCTATATTATCTTCTTTGTGACAGCAGGAGCAGGCTACCACACCATTGATTTCACAGACTACAAATACAAAAAAGGCACGGTGCTTTTAATCCGAAAAGACCAGATTCAGAAGTTCTTTAGAAGCTCGACGGTCAGAGGCTACTTATTGATTTTTACGGAGGAATTCATCGTGAGCCATATGAACAAATTGGAAGCTTTGAAATCCTTACAATTGTTCAATGAGTTGCTGAGCTTCCCTAAACTCGAACTCCAACCGGATAATCAAGAATTTTCCAATTTTGCCACTTTGATTGATCACCTCGAATTAGAGTATAATATCAAAGATGAATACTCCACAGGCATTACTCGAAGTGTATTGCATATCATGATTACGAAGCTGTTTCGCATTAAATCAGCAAATGAGCAGCTATTCGCTAAGAAGAAATACTTGGAAGAATTTTTGGCGTTTCAGGAAATGGTAGAGCAAAATTGCTTCAACAGTAAAAAGGTAGCCGACTACGCTCGAAAAATGGGCTTTTCTAGTAAAACTCTAAATAATATTGTCCAAGCTATTGTCCATAAGCCTGCTAAAACTTTCATAGATGAGATCGCCATCATGCAAATTAAAAGGCTACTCATTAGTACTAGTCAACCCATCAAGGAGATCGCTTACACTGCAGGTTTTGATGATCCTACCAATTTCTTCAAATTCTTTAAAAAATATGTGGGCAGTCCACCCGCAGTTTTCAGGCAGGCGCATCAGTAATATACTCCGTTTGGGATAAAAAAGTGTATTTTGCTCCCTTGGCATTTCTAAATACAGGCTATTAGGTGTACTTTCAAATTTGGCGGCATCGAGCCTGCCAAATTTGATCAAGGTTTTTTAAGGACAAAGAAGCGAGAATCGCTTCTTTGTCCTTAAAAAACCTTAATTCGCTGGGGAGGTGTCGACCTCCTCCTCAGCGAAAGCTTACCCTCAGATTTAGAGGCAAATGATATGAACAAAACCTATCTTTTTTCAAAAATGAAAGCACTTTTTGGTAGTGCTGCAAATGTAAGGCTACGTTGCGCGCAAAGCTCGCAAAGTAAGCAGAGAGCAAGGGCACATGCAGCCTTACAAATATAGGACTACCCACTTTTTTACCCCGTTTGCAGTATACATCTGCTTCATAAAAAAGTCCATATGGTAATTTGTTCTCATTCTCTGCTCGGTAATCCTAGCAGCTTATCGATTAGGATTTAGAGCGGTACGAAATTCTGTTTTTCTTAACACCGTACTCGAGAACAGCCTGAGTCAATGCAAGACAATTGAACAAAAAGTATGCTCAGTGAGCCTCTTTGGATGGAAACACAAGTTCTCAGTTATTTTTCTCAGGAAAAATAACTGAGAACTTGTGTTTCCGTCCACAAAAAACCTTTAGGCATACTTGTTGCCCGATCTCATGAACGCTACTAAGATTTATTCTAAGTATTGCTCAAAACTTCGTATACACCTAATTAGGATTTACCTATACTTTCCCATTTTGACAGTCTTTTGGAGAGGTTCTACCTTTCCCTGCCTTCTGCTTTCCTCTAATTTTGTGGCTGAAATTTCTACGGAACGAAAATTAAATAACTGCTACGTATTGAAGCAGCTATTTGGTGCTCATTTCCATTCATTCAAATTAGAATAAAATGAAATATACAGCCAAGTTCACTTTTCTTTTAATGGCTTTTTTGCTCAGCCATTGCTCTACCAATAAAAACACAGATCCAATGGCAACGGCTATGGAAGATCAAGTCATTATGGAAGTCACGACTTTCAAACTCAATACCAATGCGAATCCAAGCGATTTTGCAGCAAAGGATTTAACGGTAGAGGAAAATTTCACCAGTAAGCAACCTGGTTTCCTCAAACGTCAAAGTGGTGTAGATGAAGCAGGAGCATATGTCGTAATTGTCTATTGGAAAACCACAGCAGATGCAGATGCTTCCATGCAAAAATTCATGAGTGATGCTTCGGTTGCCGATTATGCTCAAATGATTGATGGAGCGAGTATGAAGATGTCGAGGTATGTCCTGAATGAAACTTTTAAAGCCGATGATGCTGGATTTGTGGAAGTTATGTCTTTTGACCTAAAATCAAATACAGATATAGCAAAATTCAATGCGCTCAATCAGCAAGTGGAAACCGACTTTACCAGCAAAAGAGATGGCTTTTTACAACGATTGACAGGTACAAACGAATCAGGGAAGCAAGTCGTTGCGGTTTATTGGAAAAATCAATCTACTTCCGATGCAGCGTTGCAACCCTTTATGCAAGCACCAATAGCCAAAGCATTCATGCAGGAGATGGAGGAGTCTTCTGTGATTATGGGACGTTATAAATTTTTAAACATGGAACTAACCAACAAAGAAAAAGCAGTTGCCCTTTTAAACAGCTTCAACACGGGCAACCAAACGCCTATCACTTACATCAATCCTGAAAAGTACATTCAGCACAACTTAGGTGTTGGAGATGGCTTGGCGGGTTTTGGTGAAGTCATGCAACATGCTCCACCTCAGGGCTTCAAAGCAGAGATTGTAAGAGCTTTTGAAGATGGAGATTACGTATTCACACATACAATTTATGATTTCTTTGGTCCTAAAATTGGTTTTGACATTTTCCGCTTCGAAGAGGGTCTAATTGTCGAACATTGGGACAATTTAATCGAAGTTCAGCCCGCCAACCCAAGCGAAAGAACCCAAACGGATGGCGCAACGGACATCACCGATAAGGACAAAACAGCAGCAAATAAAGCTAAAATTGAAGGATTTATTAATACTATCTTGCTGAACGGTGAAATGGACAAAATAACCGACTACATCAATCCAGAGAAATATCTTCAACACAATCCTGCTGTGGCAGATGGCTTGGAAGGCTTTGGCGCAGCCATGCAGTATTTTGCTGAAAATGGCTTGGTGATGGAATATGATAAGATGCACATGATCATGGGAGAAGGTAACTTCGTACTAGCCGTGAGTGAAGGTAAGTTTGGTAAAGGTGAATCGACCGCGTTTTACGATTTATTCCGCTTGGAAGATGGATTAATTGTAGAGCATTGGGATGTCATTGCTCCTATTCCACCGAAGTCAGAGTGGAAAAACGAGAATGGGAAGTTTTAATATTGCAAGTATCGGATGCTTCTAAAAGTGTACGATACTTCGATCATAGACTACTGGACATTAGGGTGAAATAAACCACTAAGGCACTAAGAAAACTAAGGTAATATGCTGAAAATTAAGCTATAATAGCTATGTGTCTCTATGTTAAAAATTGAAAGTGTCCAGTAGTCTACTTCGGTTAACATTAAAAAAACTAAATTATTAATTATGAACAGGTTATATCAAGGGCAAATAGCAAACACTATAGCCGAACTTTACAGAGACGCTAGAAATGACCATTTCAGAATGATGAAAGGTGCTGCAAAAAGTATATTTCGACCGATGCAGCCAGCCGATTTCAAAGACGCCTATCTCTCTATTTCTGAGGATCAAGGAGCAGATTTGACGGAACTCATCAAGGAGAAGAATATTAAAAATATCGTCGAATTTGGGACTTCTTTCGGGATTTCCACCCTATTTTTAGCTGCGGGTGTGATGGAAACAGGAGGTCACATTATCACCACCGAATTGATTCCTTCTAAGGCACACCGAGCCTTTGAAAATTTTAAGCGAGCAGGTGTAAATGATGTGATTGAAGTTAGAGTTGGCGACGCCGTAGAGACTTTAAAAAATCATAATGCGCCAGTAGATTTACTACTTTTAGATGGTTGGAAAGACTTGTATTTAGCCGTCTTCCGTAGGCTAGAGCCTAATTTCCACCAAGATACGATCATATACGTGGACAATGCAGATATGTCTGATACACAAGCGTTTTTAAGAACAGTTAGCCAGAATCCTAGATACCATTTTCAATCTTATTATAGTGGTAAAGCGGTATTGATTACAATTAAATAAAAGTAAAATGGACAAAAAAGAAATTATTAGAAACGGCGAAGGAGAAAACTACAACTACTCTCAAGATCATTGTTTCATCAAGCTCTCCTCTCGCGACACCAACGGAGAACTTTGCTTTGTAGAAGACACCTTGAAGCCTGGATTTCACCTAGCAAGACATCATCATAAAATTATGACGGAAACCTTTTATATTTTGGAAGGTGAAGTAGAATTTATTTTTGATGATGAGACCATTATTGCAAAGCATGGCGATACCATTACTGCGCCGCCGAATGTTTGGCACGAAGCGAAGTGTGAAAAAGGTGGCAAAATGCTTACCATCTTCAAAGATGGGCAATTTGATGTGTATCTAGAACGACTTTCCAAGATGACGGATGAAGAGTTCGCTGATGCCGACTTGATGAAAGCATTGTCCGCTGAGTTTGATATTTATGAGGATTGAAATAAAATTATCATAGATTTATTTCATAGCATTTACTTGAATAGTAATGATGTTGCTTTTTATAATTTTTTAGGTGTGCACGAAGTTTTGAACAGTACTTGAAATAAGTTCTGATAAAGCTCTTATGTCAAGCACTGTGCAAGGCTTCGTACTCGCCTAACTTTTAAGTGATAAATGTAGCGCAACTACCAGTTTTGGAAGTTCCAAAACTTAGAAGTATCATTGTTGGATATTTCTGCACAAAGTCCTACAAATCACAGCATCCATGCGAACAAAATTTGAAGATAATCAAGAAACATTCATTACCGAAATAAAAAGTATAGCGGCATTCTTTAAAAATGGACTCAAAACAAAGAATACGACCTTTCAAGGCATAGACTTTACCAAAGTACCTGTTCATTGGGAGATGCTTGATCTGGAAAATTGTTGCTTTTTGGGCTGCGAATTGCGTCGAGAAGATCAATTGACACTCATTGCAAAAGGCGCACATGTCTTAAATGCGCCTAATAATTTGCCCTATCTGCCTTTCCGAAATCAACTGTACACCTGTACCGAGCTGATGGATGGTTTTTCAGTAAATGAAGATAATAGCTCTGATTTAAAAATCTACGAGCATTTTTCTAAATATCGCTTCAATCCGCCGATGGGAGAAGCCCTCTGGCAGCGCGTCCACGATCATTCGATAGACGAGGCTTTGCGCGATCTACTGGGCTTCGATCAAGATGGCATGACGACTCGCAAATGTGTAGGTTTCATGGGAGGACACAGTGCTAAGCGTACCGATCCTTACTATAAGAAAATGGCGATTGCTGCCAAATTGATGGCAGAGGCGGGTTATTTAGTCGTTTCTGGTGGTGGACCAGGCATTATGGAAGCTGCTAATTTGGGTGCTTATTTTGCAGGGCGAGACATGCAAGCCCTAGAAGCTGCGATAAAACTGTTGTGTAAAGCCGCACATTACACCCAACCGCAATACCACGAGCGAGCAATGGAGGTAATTGCTAAGCATTCAAATGGCACGGAAAGTCTAGCGATTCCAACTTGGTTCTATGGACATGAACCCAGCAATTTATTCAGCACCCATATTGCTAAATACTTCTCCAACAGCATCCGAGAAGATACACTGCTAGCGGTTTGTTTGTACGGTGTAGTCTATGCACCAGGCAGCGCAGGCACTACCCAAGAAGTCTTTCAGGAAGCCACCCAGAATCATTACGGCACTTACAACTACTACAGCCCAATGGTCTTTTTGGGACGAGAACGCTACGAGATTCAGACGCTGATCTATCCACTATTACGGCAACTCGCTTGGGGAAAGGAATACTACGATTTGCTTCATCTAACGGACGATCCAGCCGACGTCTTACAGTTCATTAAAAAACATCCGCCCGTTAAAAAATCTTAACATTGCTGGCTTTTTTTTTGGAAATTAAGAAAGCTCATCTATATTTGCCCCGTAGGAAATACTTATATGTTTAAAATGTATTATATTTAGCAACAAGATTTCGTGACTTTCCTACCACATCAACAAATTATTTTCCCGCGACGCAATTTTTCAAAATATTTCCCTGCCTGTCTGTTAGATTAGGCAGCGTGATAATATGGTTTATTAGAACTGTATAGTCCCGCAATGCACTAGACACCTAGCAAAAATTAAAACATACTAATGAAAAATTTTTACGAGCGGACGAATGTTTATTCGTTGATCCTAATTGCAGTAGTATTACTTTCTGCTAGTCTTTCTACCTATTTTCTACTCCAAAACAAAGACAACAAAACCCATCTTCAAGCTAATCTGAATCCATCAGAACCCATTGCTTGCTTTCCAATCACCGTTCCCAACTTAAAATACGGCTTCGCGCTAGACACCTTCCAAGTGACGGAAGGAACAATCGAATCGGGTATGTTTTTTGGGGACATCCTAAACCAACATAAGGTAGATTATGCCAATATTGAAGCAATTGTGCGCAATACCAAAGACGTTTTTGATGTAGGTAAGCTACGTGTAGATCGTAAATTTATGGTATTGACCAGCGATACGACGCAAGCCGCAGATTATCTTATCTATGAGCCTAGTGTCTATGAATATATCGTCTTCGATATAAAAAACAAAAGTGCAAAAGTAGAAAAGCGTCCTATCCTAACGGAAGAGCGAGTTTCTGCTGGACAAATTGAAAGTTCTCTTTGGAATGCCATGGTAGATAATGGGATGAGCTTTGATTTGGCGGCTCGCATGGAAGATGCCCTACAGTGGTCATTGGATTTTCATCACGTGCAGAAAGGCGATCAGTTCAAATTGGTGTACGATGAGAACTACATCGAAGGAGCATCCGTAGGAGTTGGTGATTTGTACGCCGCTTACTACAAAACGGGCGAAGATGAATACCACGCGATCTATTTCAAAAGCGAAAATGAAGAACAAGAAGGCTTCTACGACTTAAAAGGACAGCCTATGAAAAAAGGTTTCCTACGCTCTCCTGTAAAGTACGCACGCATTTCTTCCCGCTACAACCTACGCCGTTTTCACCCTATCTTGAAACGTACTCGTCCACACTACGGTACAGATTATGCTGCCCCCTACGGTACACCGATTTACGCAGTAGGAGATGGCGTAGTTTCTCGTTCAGGCTACACCAAGGGTAATGGCAAATTCGTCAAAATTAAGCACGATGATACTTACCAAACGCAATACCTACATATGCAGAAATTTGCGAAAGGGATGAAAGTTGGCAAGCATGTCAAACAAGGCGAAGTGATCGGTTATGTTGGTTCTACGGGCTTAGCTACTGGTCCGCACGTATGTTTCCGCTTCTGGATGAATGGCAAGCAAGTCAACCATTTGGCTTTGAAATTCCCTCCTGCAAAGCCACTACCCGAAGCCTACATGCCTGCATTCGAGCAAATCCGAGACAGCTATTTAGCGGATTTGGCTGCGGTAGATTTTCCTGAGCAGGTAACAGAGACAGAGGCTGATAAGCAAGAAGGTTCGGTTGTGGGGAATCCTTAGTAATGGCTAAGAAATAAACTTACATTCTTTCTTTTTTGAAAACGGAATGAAAAACTTCGTTTTTCATTCCGTTTTCAAAAGGCCCTTCGGACAGAAATGAGGTTATTCCTAATGATTTTTGGAAAAAATCATTAGGAATAACCTCATTTCTGTCCGAAGGGCCTTTTGAAAACGGAATGAAAAACG
>JBCDKV010000086.1:0-11294 GCA_038746215.1 Bacteroidota bacterium
ATTCGTTGAGTTGCGAGGCGTTGACGCCCAAGCATATTAAACAAATAAACAGTTCAACAAATCAACAAAGATGGAAATGCACTTTTTTATCCCACACGCAGTATATCCACTCAACTAACAAGAAGACCCTTAGAGCATGTTTGGAGCATTATTTTCCTATAAACCAGCATTTTATGAACCTGACTGCATGAAAAATAAACACCGTATCCAGATATGCAGTTAATTTTTCACCTTGTCAGAACCACAAACTGCTGATTTCTAGTTCAATCCTGCTCCAAACATGCTCTTACTTTTCGTTCAAACTTAGCTTCACTTTTTTCTCCAACTCCGCTACGGTATCTTTATACAGCGTATCTGTCTCCATCAAGTCTTGAACCGTCCGACAAGAATAGATAACGGTGCTGTGATCGCGTCCACCAAAGTTTTCGCCTATGGTTTTTAAGGACTTATCAGTCATTTTTTTAGCCAAATACATGGATAGCTGCCTCGCAATGACAACTTGCCGCTTTCTAGTTTTCCCTGCTAGTCGATCTACTGGAACATCAAAATGATTGGCAACCAATTCCTGAATGAACTCCACGGTAATCTCTTTACTGATTTGCTTCACGAAGCTTTTCACCACTTCTTTTGCCAGATCAATATTGATTTGTCGTTGATTGAGCGAAGATTGTGCGATCAGGGAAATCAATACACCTTCCAACTCACGAATATTATTTTTGATGTTGAAACAAATAAATTCGGTGACATCCTTCGGAAGTTCGACCCCTTCGCGCTCCATTTTGTTTTCTAGGATAGCAATACGAGTCTCTAAGGCGGGAGCTTGCAAATCAGCCGAAAGTCCCCACTTAAACCTAGAAATCAAGCGGTCTTCGATCCCCTGCATATCTTTAGGCGCACGGTCTGAGGTCAAGACAATTTGTTTGCCACTTTGATGCAGTCGGTTAAATATATTGAAGAAAATCTCTTGGGTTTTGTGTTTGTTCTCTAAGAATTGAATGTCATCTACAATCAGCACGTCGATTTGCTGGTAGAAATTGACGAAGTCATTGACGGCATTATTTTTAATCGAATGAATGATTTGATTGCCAAATTCGGCGCAAGAAACATAGAGTACTGCTTTATCTTCAAAAGTCTCCATGACACGATTGCCGATGGCATGTGCTAGATGGGTTTTACCTAGACCCACATCTCCAAAAATAACCAAAGGATTGAAGGCAGTGCCACCTGGCTTTTTCGCAATCGCAATACCAGCATTTCTGGCGAGACGATTGCAATCACCTTCTACGAATTGTTCAAAAATATAATCAGCGTTTAATTGAGGGTCAACTTTTATCTTTTTTATCCCTGGGATCACAAAGGGGTTTTTGATAACATCTGCATCCACACCGCCAGGTGCGAAACCATTCTTATCCGTAGTTTTCGTTTTGGTCGTACTCGCTTTGGGCTTTAAACCTCTCTGTCCAGGTTTTGGGCCTGGCTTGTGCATCAATATCTGATATTCCAGCTTAGCATCCTCCCCCAATTCCTTGCAAATGGTCATTTTTAGAACATCTACATAGTGTTCTTCTAGCCATTCGTAAAAGAATCTATTGGGTACCTGAATCGTAAGTGCATTCTCCTCTAGTCGCACTGGGCGAATCGGCTCAAACCATGTTTTAAAGCTGTGTTGCGGTACGTTTCGTCTTATAGTCTGGAGACAATTGTCCCACACCTGATTATAATTTCCTAACATTCCTCAGGAGTTGCCAAGGAATAATACACAAATAAATTTTCAACTTTATTCATACATCATTCCTAAAGTCTAAAGTGACATTAAAAAATAGTGTTTTATGCTCTACAATAAATTGGTAGACTTAAATAAGCCTCACAATTTGAGTCTACCTATTTAAGTAACGATCAAATAATAACTTCTCGATTTATGACGGCATCTTTCGCCCTGCTACTGCGTTGAAAAGCCTCGCTATCCGAGAGGATTCCTACGTTTAACTCAGAAAAGGGAACCCTTACATCCCTTTTGCTGAGTAGTACCAGAACAAAATCTGCTCGGTCAAAATGCGGAACTTATTGTTCGTCCGTTACTAATAACTTGTAGTATTACCTTTCATGACCAATTACCTATGAAAAACAGTCTAGCGAGCCATGGAAAAAAGCATCTAATTTTTTCCGTGTTGCTTCGTATTAAGTGGATTGAATGTAATTATAAGTTTCTGCTGTTTTTCTAAAAATCGGGATACAAAGTTGCAATTTTTTTTTCGATTTCAAAACATCTTTTTGAATAAAAATAGTTCTCCTAAAAAGTCGTATCATCTGTAAGCAGTTTGTTTAAATTAGTAAATCATCAGCAAACTAAAGCAAGCACAAAACACTGTAAATCAATTTAATACATAGAAAATTTAGCTTTCATTTTTTGTCTTCTACTGCTGAGTTTCCAGTAAATGGAACAAAGATTTTAGACTCGCCAAATATTATTTGCTGCTCCAATTTTGAGTGGAATAACTGATGCTAAAAAAGGCACTTTTAAACTCTGCTGCTATTACTGGAATGTGGAAAACTATTGAGTTTTCCACATCGCAAAAAACAGCGCGTGTACATTTTACTATGCTGATTTCTAAGCGGATAAATAGTATAATATGTCAACTAAACAGTCAAGCGTTTCATCGGAATTCACATTCGATGTGGATAGTTTCTAAGAAATTAACAGTGTGTAAAATTAAAATTAACTGTAGGTGTGACATGCTCATGGTGTATTACAAATACAAAATAACAGTTAATTGCAAATAGCTGTAAAACAGCTATTTAAATATTTGTGGTATTAAAAGAGGAGTTGTGTCTCTTTTTTGATCGCAGATTGGACTTTTGCTAGCACATTTACTTCTTTGTCATCAAGATATTTAAACAATTTTTTCGAAAATTCTTGTGCATTGCTATCGGGAGGAAGGGTTTCGCCAGTTTGAATCAACATATTGACAGTGTCTGTTCTAGCAAATTGTAGCAAATCCCACAACTGTTCGGAGACATAGATTTGCTGTGAAATGTTGTGCTCAAATTCTTGTTGAATCGCAATGAGCATAGCAGCTTTCAAGTCTGCACTAGTCATCTCTGGCGTTTTCAATCGAAAGACTAGATTTGGAACGGCGATTCTTTCGCACAGTACCGACAGGCGTTCGTAAGCTTGTAAGCGAATGCGAAGGCTACCATCTTTTTGATTTTGACTGTACTCCAATTGCCGCAATTGGTATTGCTTTTCTAAGTACTGCTTCATCAAACTTTGAACGGTATAGAAAACAATGAAGGCGGGGATAGCTATTTTAATAATCTCTAATACCGCAAATATAAAATCAGACATAGGCTTAAGTTTTGTTCATCATCGTGGGGAAAGCGCAAAACTAAGCAATAAATGAAAATTAGGCGAGCAGTTGGTCGTTAGGTTAAGGTAATGGAGGGCTTTTTCTATTTCTTATGAATTGTCAAGGATGCGAATAACGGGTAGAATACTCCATTTTGTGGCAGTGATAATTTTACCAGACTTTTAAGACTTAGTAAAATGTTTGAGACCGCGCAACAAGTATGCTCAATTTGCGGATATTGACTTTAACTATATCTTAGTCAAATGTCAAGAGAAATGATATCTGTACAGTCTTTATTCGCATTAAGGATTGATCCCTAAACGGGTCCACTTTTGAATTCTTGCTAAACTTATCTAATATTGCGGAAAATTTAAAGTGTAAAGCTTATGTCCAATACTTATGTAGCAATCATGGCAGGAGGCGTCGGTAGCCGCTTTTGGCCCGCAAGCCGAACGGCACGTCCTAAACAATTCTTAGATATTCTCGGCGTTGGAAAATCTTTGATTCAACTCACCTACGAACGCTTTCTACAATTAGTCCCCAAAGAAAATATTTTCATTGTCACCAATGATAGGTACAAAAGTCTGGTACAGGAGCATCTGCCCGACCTGACAGACAATCAGATTTTGTGCGAACCCTCTCGCAATAATACTGGACCTTGTGTCGCTTATACTGCTTTCAAATTACACAACCTCAATCCAGAAGCTAATTTTGTGATTGCCCCTTCCGATCATATCATCCTGAAAGAAGCTGACTTTTTGGCTCAGTTGCGCAAAGCCTTGGATGTGACGGCGAAAGAGGAAGTATTGGTAACGCTTGGGATCGCGCCAACTCGCCCAGATACGGGCTATGGCTATATCAATTATATCCAAGAACAAGAACCTGCGCCTGGTGTCTTCAAGGTAGAAGCGTTCAAAGAAAAACCCAGTCGGGCAACAGCTAACGAATACTTAGCGGCGGGCAACTATCTCTGGAATGCAGGTATTTTCATTTGGCGAGCTAGTTCGGTCTTGAAGGCTTTTGAACGGCATGCTAACGAGATATATGATATTTTAGAAAAAGGTAATCGGAAATATAACACACATAAAGAACAACAATTCATTGACAAACACTATCCCAAAACCCCTAGCATCTCCGTGGATTATGCAATCATGGAACACGCAGATAATATCTACACGCTTCCTTCCGATATTGGTTGGTCTGATTTAGGCACTTGGGCTTCTTTGCACGCAGAGTCCGATAAGGATGAAAATGGCAACGCCATCAATAGCGACAAATCAATTTTGGAGGAAATAGAAAACTGCTTGATTAGAGTACCCGATCAAAAATTGGTCATTATGAAGGACTTGAAGGACTATATTGTGATCGATGAAAAAGACGTTTTACTGATTTATCCGAAATCCAAAGAACAAGAGATCAAAGCCTTGACCCAAACACTTTCGGATCAGTTTGGAGAGGATTATGTCTAAGAGCTTGTTTGAATAACAAAACATCATAGAATAAATTATGAACAAAACGATCAACTTAACTATTGGCGAAAAAGAATACTTTGAAGGCATCGGACCGATCGCTTTTGAAGGTAGAGATACAGATAATCCGCTGGCTTTTCGCTGGTACAATGCAAACCAAATCGTCAGGGGTAAAAGCATGAAAGAACACTTTCGCTTTGCGATTGCTTGGTGGCATACGCTTGGCGGAACGGGCGGCGATCCTTTTGGCTTGCCAACTAAGCGTTTTCCTTGGCTAGAGCATAATGATCCCATCGAGCAAGCCAAAGCAAAAATGGATGCAGGTTTCGAGTTTATCACTAAAATCGGTGCGCCTTACTATTGCTTCCACGATTTCGACTTTGTGGCAGAGGGCAGTAGCCTCGCGGAAAGTCGTGCTAGATTGGAGACTGTGACGGATTATGCTTTAGAAAAACAAGCTGCGTCTGGTGTAAAATTACTCTGGGGAACGGCTAACTTATTTTCCCATCCTCGCTATATGAACGGCGCGATGACCAATCCCGACTTTGAGGTGGTTGCCTACGCAGGCGCACAGGTCAAAAATGCCTTGGATGCAACCATCAAATTAGGGGGCGAAAACTATGTATTCTGGGGTGGACGAGAGGGCTATATGTCCCTGCTCAATACCGATATGAAACGAGAACTGGAACACATGGCACGTTTTCTGCACATGGCAAAAGACTACGCCAGAAGCCAAGGTTTCAAGGGTACTTTCTTCATCGAACCCAAGCCAATGGAACCCAGCAAACACCAATATGACTTCGATGCGGCTACTTGCCTTAATTTCTTGCGTGAGTTTGATTTAATGGATGATTTCAAGCTAAATCTGGAGGTCAATCACGCCACCCTAGCTCAGCATACCTTCGAGCATGAACTACAAGTCGCAGCGGACGCAGGTGTACTGGGCAGCATGGATGCCAATCGTGGTGACTACCAAAATGGTTGGGACACCGATCAGTTTCCTAATAATGTATATGAGTTAACGGAAGCCATGCTGGTGTTTTTACGCAGCGGCGGTTTGCAAGGTGGCGGTATCAATTTTGATGCTAAAACGCGCCGTAACTCTACCGACTTAGCAGATATTTTCTACGCACACATCGGCGGTATGGATGCTTTTGCTAGAGCTTTGCTAGCAGCAGATGCAATCTTGGAAAAATCAAATTATCAGGATTTAAGGGCTAAGCGATATAGTTCTTTCGATGTCGAAGCAGGCAAAGCCTTCGAAGCAGGTCAATTGGATTTAGCTGGTCTCGCTGCCATCGCAGAAAAACAGGGCGAACCACAGCAACGTAGTGGTCAGCAAGAGCTTTTTGAGAATATTTTGAATTATTATATTTGAATTAGGGGTGTACGAAGTCTTGTTTTTCTTAGAGCTTGTTTGGAGTTTAGTAATTGGTCTGCAAATGGCTATTTTTCTGCTACTCAGCCCTAGAAAATTGCTCATTTATCCAGATAAAATCACACTTTTCTGCCTTGATTAGCAAAAAATAACTCATTCTCGACTCAAAGACCAAAATCCAAACAAGCTCTTAACGTTTCACTTGAAAATGGAAGTTACTTCGCCAACCGCCTTGCCATCCAATTGAAACATACAGGTGCCAAGTTGAAAACAAGTACACCAAGAACAGCGGTGCTTCGGAAGTGGTTAGAGGACTAAATTAGCCATCGCTCTTTTAACGCTTTGTAACGTGTCCTACCAATCGGTAATTGTTCTCCATTAGTTAGCAGTACGGCATATTTGCTGCCTGATGCTACAATAAATTGTTGAGCCAAGGTCATATCTAGCAGGTAAGATTTGTGAATACGCTCAAATTGTTGGGGCAGCAACTGCTGTAATTTATCTAAACTCTTGTTGTGGATGGCTTTTGTGCCATTTTTGAGGTGTAGCTCCGTATAAGTACCCGCTCCTTTGATGTAGATCACGGCTTTCACATCAATCAATTGTAAGCTGCCTCTTTTTTGTACGGCAAGATATTTGACACTATGGGCAGGTAGAATAGTGGTGGATAATCGCTGGAAGGCTTTAGCTAGGCGCTCCTGCGTGAAAGGCTTCAACACAAAATCTAAGACGCCGTACTCAAAAGCAGTAATGGCTCGATCTTGATAAGCAGAGATAATGATGGTATGAAACGCTCCAGCATTCATCTGCTCCAGCACTTGAAATCCATCTGCGCCATTCAAATTGAGATCGAGTAATAGCAAATCTATTTCGTGATGCTGTAAATAAGTGATGCCTTCTTCTAAACTGTCACAATGAGTAAGCTGCGTCAATTGACCGCCAAAGCATGATTTGGTCATCCGCTGAATGCGTTTGGCAATACGACTTTCGTCTTCTATAATCAGTATTTTCATGTCGTCGTGATTGTGATTTTTGTTTCCCAACCTTCCTCAGTAGCAGTAGCATGAAGTTGCCAATTCGTTCCATAACTTTCTTTCAGGCGAGCTCGAATATAGTCCAATCCCATTTGCTTTTTGTTGTTAGGAAGTATGGTTTTGCGATTGCGAGCAAAAGTGGAAAGCGTGTATAATTTTTGTGTAGCACGATGCTCAAAGGTCAATACAAATCGAATGATACCCGCTTCATTGGGTAAGGAATGTGTGACACCATTTTCAACAATGGTATGCAATATCGCAGGTGGAATTTGTTCTGTTGACACAATGCCTTTTTGTTCCCATTGGTAGTCAATTTCCTTTCGATAGGACATAATCTCCAAATACTTTTTGCAGAGTTCTATTTCTTGCTCAATTGGTACGAGTTGCTCGTCTGCCATTTTGCTGAACAGCCGAAATTCACTTGCTAAGGCTTCGATAAATTGTACACCTTTCTGTGGCGATTCTTCTACCCAATCCATCAAAGAAGTGAGGGTATTCATAATAAAATGCGGCTGAATATTCTTTTTCAGCAATTCATTTTGCAGGCGAGCAGAACGCAAGAGGGCTTCTTCGTAGGCTTGGCGTTCGCTTCGCTGCTGTTTTGCCAATAAATAAAGTATAGCAATAATCAAGATTGTGTAGCTTATAAATAAACTCACATCGTATTGAAACAGAAAAGCGAGCGGCTGAAACTCCAAAGCAAAATTGAGGAAAGCAATGCACACAAAGACAATAAAAATGAGAACGCTTCCCCTCTTTTGTTTATACCACGCATAAATGCTAATCGTAATCGAACTTACCCACATCCATAGGCTCATATTCATAGCTGTGTAGTCGTAACCCAAGCCATAAACTATATTAATTACAATCAACGCCAATAAGAGGAAACCGATCCAAACCCATCGTTTGGGCATATCAAAATAGTGGAGAAAAAACAGCGGCGTCAAGAAAGAGCAAAGAAAAGTGAGTCCTCCAATACAGAGCAAGCGAACGCTGTGGTAGGGATAAGGATAGTGATACGTAAATTTGAGGTATTCTAGCACAATCAAAGCAAAAAGTGTAAAACACAATAAACTGAAAATGAGGGTTGAAAGGGACTTTTTTTGCCGAATAGATAGAAATAAATAATAAACACCGACAATAAAATAAATACCTGCCAAGAGATACATAATTGCCGTTAGCAGCATTGGCTTTTGAACGATTTGCTCGTATTCATTCATGTAAAAAGTATGCCAACTGCCGTGATTACCATCGTGATGATTCGACACGCGAAGGGCTAAAGTATGGGTACCAGATTGGGCTAAAGCATCGGGCAGCAAAAGATAACTGATAAAATTGCCCGTCTCCTCTTCTTTGGCTGTTGTACCCACTTTGCCGTTCTGCCCAATCAAGATACCGTCCCAATATGCTTCGTACGATCCTGTAGAAATGACATGCAGCCCTTTGGTTTTAATTCGAGCGGCTTGTTCGCCAAAATTCACTTTAAAACGTACCCAAAACACCCCTTTTTCATAGGTACTACCACTGATATCCCAATCTTGATCGTCGTAATCTTTAGCTGCCCAAGCCATATCATCGCCCAGCTTCAAGGCACGCCAATGGAAGCCCAAATCTACTTGCTGCTCACAAGCAGCAGTCAACAATAGCCATAGCAACAGCCAGTGGGAAGGAATTTTCATGCTGCAAAGATAAACGGCTTCTCTGTTTACTTGGAGCAGTTGGACAGGTCTGAGAGCAGTTGGCTGATTTTCTTTTGTCGCAGCTACCTTTTACAAATAATTTTACGGAAACAAAACTCATAAGAGACCATACTTATTGATTTTAAAAATATACAGCATGAAAAATATACTCTTCTTACTCGTTTTATTGGTCAGTCAATTCGCATTTGGACAATGGGCGGACTCAGAAAAAGCACAAGCTGGTAAAAAGGCACAAATGCTTCTGGAACAAGCCGTTGAACTCAAAGATTTTGTGGGCGTAACGGCGGGTTTAGCACAAGGTGGAACGCTAATTTGGAAAGGCGGCGCAGGTTGGCGAGACCGAACGAATCAGAGCCAAGCAGATGGCAATATGCTACATCGAACGGCTTCGATTGCCAAGCCCATGACCGCAGTAGCCATTCTACAATTAGTAGAGCAAGGCAAATTGGACTTGGATGCACCCATTCAAAACTACTTACCTGAATTTCCTAGAAAGCCAGCAGGAGACATCACTACTCGGCAGTTATTGCAGCATACTTCGGGCATCAAACCCTACAAAAATAGCAAGGAAGGATTTCCCACGAAACACTATCCAAGCTTGCTGGATGCGATGGCAACTTTCCAAGATCGAGATTTGGCTTTTGCACCTGGAACGAACTATCTATACACGACTTACGGCTACGTCGTTCTCGGTGCGATCCTTGAAAAAGTGGCTGGCATTTCTTTTGGCGACTACATGCAAAAGTATGTGTTCGAGCCAGCTAATATGACGCATACCGATCTTGAAATCGCAGGGGAAACCTATCCCAACAAAGCACAGTTATACAGCAAATCCAAAAATAAATTTGTTTCAGATACCCCAACCGATTTGAGCCTAAAATATCCAGGTGGCGGCTTTCATACGACGGTGGAAGATTTATTGAATTTTGGGCAAGCCATTTTGACACATCAGTTGGTCAGTGCTGAAACTTTTGAACTGATGATAACGGATTCTGGTATGAAAAAGCAAGGTAATCCTTACGGCATGGGCTGGTTTTTGTACGGCGAACATCCCAAATACGGGCGACTCATTGGGCATAGCGGCAGTCAATCAGGCACGAGTACGCAACTGATGATCTTGCTCGATCAAGGCATTGTAGCCGCCACTTTGAGCAATACGGCTGGCGCATGGAATGAAGTATTCAACATCACTAGAAACCTCTACGAAATGGCGGCAGACGAGGAAAAAAGACAGCAAGCGATTCCTCAGGTCGCTTCATTTTCCAAAGCAGCACTCCAACGCTACGAAGGCAAATATCAATTCGAGAATGGAAAAATCATTACACTTACCCAACAAGATGGCTATTTACTTTCCAAAGCATCAGATCGTCCAGATTATAAAATATATCCACAATCCGCGACCCAATTTTTTATGCGCACGATAGATGCCTTCTATGAATTTGAACTTAATCAAGCTAAACAAGCAACGAAGATTATGGTCGAATTAGGCGGTAAGGTATATCGGGCAAAACGCATAAAGTAGATCACAACTCTTCTGGCCCTTCTCCCACCCAGTCGGGCAAATAACTATTGGATTGGCAGAGGGGAGCAAGTTGTTCGTCTATGAAAGGGCGTACTTCGTGAATGATGTGTTCTGGATAAAGTAAATGAACGTTGGGTCCCGCATCGAGGCTGAAATAGATGGGATGCTTGCTATCTGCTCGGAAAGCTCGAATACGCTGAATAATTTCGATGGTATTGGGCAGCATTAATAGATAGGACGGATGCGAACTCATCATCATAGCATGTAGGGTGAGTGCTTCGTCTTCTACAATTTGCCCGAAGGTCTGAAGGTCGCCCGCTTGCATGGCTTCCAGCAGTTGTTCCATTCGCAGACGTGCTTGTTGGTAGCGAGCGTCGGCGTAGATATTTTGCTCCATCAACGCATGTCCCGCTCGACTCGATACACTTTTTTCGCCTGCGCTCACAATTAAAATATCATCATGGAAACTGTCGAACACCTTGTCTACTTGCGTGTAAGGGACAGCAAACAAATCAGATGAAGCTTCTACAGCTCTAGTAGTACCCCAAACCGCCAATTTAGGGTAAATTGAGCGGCTAGCACTACCAGAACCCAAGCGCGCGATAAAGGAAGCTTTCTGATCAAAAGCCTCATCCTCTTCTAATGTCCCAAATAAATTGGACTCCAATGTACACAAGCACAACGCCAGAGCACTCATGCTAGAAGCCGAAGAAGCAATGCCAGAAGAATGCGGAAAAGAATTAGCGGAATTGATTTTTAGGTTTAACTGTTTGAGGAAAGGAAAGATATCCGTAATACTACTCAGGAAGGTTTTGACTTTAGCAGCAAAGGCTTCGTTGGGTTC
>JBCDKV010000087.1:0-11177 GCA_038746215.1 Bacteroidota bacterium
CCTATCCTAGCAACGCCATCTTCAAATTTGTCAATGAAAGCCGCATCTCGCTCTATAACTTGCCCAATCTGGTTGATGAGTCCGTGTTTGCCATTGGCGAAAACACAACGCGCCACGCTAGCACCATTTTCAAAATCTTCAAAAGCAACGTGCAGAAACTCCATAGGCGTGATGAGCTTGCCGATGGTGTTGCTGACCAAACCGTAGATCATTTCAAAACCGTAAGTGGTTTGATGAAAGGTCTGACGATTGCGCTTTTTCAAGCCAACCAGCGTAAAACCGATGTCTTCTTTCACTTCAATAAAGTCAAATTGCGCTTCTATGGTCACTTCGCCATTGACCGAATTTCTGAGTCCCCAGCGTTTACTTGCTTGTTGGTAGAACCACTCGAATTGCTCTAGTTGTAAGGCGTTTTCTGCATTGTTTGCTTTCGTTGCTCTTTTTGCGCCACCAATGCGGAAAGTGATATGTTCTCCGAAATTGCCGTGTTCTTGATTGATCGTACCATCTTCCCCAATCGTGAACATACTCAGCGATTCGTCTTTGTAGGCTTTGATTTGTCTATCTTCCAACACAATTTTATCGTAGTCTATCGGAATACCAATTTGTGCATATTGGTCAATAATGCCGTATTGGTTGCCCTTTTTTACTAAGCTCGTCCATGTGTTCAAAGGAGCAATGTAGTCGAAAAACAGCGGTAAGACTTCCGTTCCTTTAATATTGACAATTCCCCACAATCCATCTTTTTGTACCCTCAGATAAGATTCATTGAACGGACGGATTTCATCGAAACGAGGCGAGATTACGATATTTCCCATACGATCAATCAAGCCAAATTTTTGCCGTTGTTGTACTAAGAGTAGTTCTTTGGAGAAAGGAAGAAATTGCTCATAGAAATAACCCTTGATGAGTTGTTCGCTATCCAAGGAATATAGCAAGGTATTTGCACCTTGTTTGAGCTGTATGCTAGTTGGTTCTATGAGTTTGTATTGCTGGTATTCGGGTGAGAAAAGGCTTTGTCCTGTGTGGTCAATTGCGCCCCAAAGTCCTTCTTTTTTGTAAAGAAAAACCTGTTCTCCGACGGCTTGCAATTCCGTGGCGGTGGGCGTCAATACACGTCTGCCACTTTTGAGGTGCAGCCCAAACTGTGTATCCTGTTGGGTGATGATAAAGTGATTTTGCGGCTCGATGGCATCATAAAGGGGCTGCACGAGCATTTTTCCGCTAAAATCAATGAATCCCCATTTATCGTCTCGCAGAAAAGTGATGCCCTGATTGCTCCAAACTTCGGCATCTTCAAAATCGGTGAGTATCGCCTTTTTTTGTTTGTTGAGCAGTCGCCAAATGTTTTTCTCTAAGACTGCAAAGTAATTCTTCCCAATCACTTTGACGTCATCGTATTTCGGTGGAATCACTTCTCTACCGTTTTGGCTCAATAAGCCAATCTGACCGTCCTTCTGAATATTGGCGTACCCATAGCGATCAAATTTGCTGATCGCATGGTATTTTGGATTCAATTGTATGCGTCCCTGTTCATTAATCAGTCCCCACCGCTGATTTTTTTTAATCGGAAGCAGTTGTTGCGCATAAATAAAACAGGGTAGCACTAGGCACAAAAAAAGTAGTATCTTTTTCATGGGTTCAATGTCTTCAATATCAGCAATTTTTGGTTTTTGTGGTTGCGTATTATGAGAGTAGCTCGTCTTTCGTAAAAGCATAATAATGTGTATATACTTAAAACGCTACTTCACTTTCTTCAAACAAATCAACTTCATATTGATCAAAGAATTTTTTTCTCCTTTCCTTAATACTTGCTTGGTCTGTTGGATATAGCTTATTTTTGAGTACAATATATGCTTCTAAAGTATGTTGCGAAAAATCAATCTCATTATCATCAAAATAGTCAGTGGTAGCGCCTAATTGATTGCGCGCCTTTTTCATATTTTTTCTCGTTTGCTTTTTCTTGGCGGCGTTGGTCTTTAATTCTACAAAGCAAAATTTTTCATCTGTGAAAGCTATGAAATCACATTTTTCACCTGCGTATTCATATTGCGATGTCAGAAAACAATTATCTATTGAAATATGGCTTACGTTCTTTTCGAGCTTGTTCTTCACAGTAAAACATTTATCCAAATCTATAGACTCTTCGGTATCAGGGACGATATAACTCTTATTCGTCTGATCATTTTCGGCAATATAAAACTCAGTCCTATTCTCTGATGACAGGCAATTCTCTGTTCGTTGTTCGCCAAATTTGGATTTTATCTCATCAATCATTCCTAATTAACTTTTCTGATTCTTTTACGAGGTTTTAATTGCTTATAGATTTCAAACATATTATCAAATTCACTACCAACTATCTGTGATATTTCATCCAAATAATTTTCACCAATCAATTGACTTTCAGCATCAAAAATTGATATAAATTCCCATGTTTGGCTATTGCGTATGCCATATGCCTGAAACTTTTTAGGTTCTATAATGGTGTTTTCTTGAATATTCATTTCACTTGTCTCCTTTCCCAAATTTTCATCTTGTAAAGTTTTTACGCTTTTCGCGAAAATCAAATTATTGATTACGCTTAATATGTATGGACTGTGGGTTGTGATCAATATTTGACTTTCTGTATAATTGATGACCATCGCAATCAATTCGATAAGATTTTTTTGTGCTAATGGGTAAAGATGAGCTTCTGGTTCTTCAATTACTCTGAACACATTTTCTTTGTTGAGGAGGATTAAAAACAAATCTTGCAATATCCTAATGGACTCTTGCTGCCCTGATGATGCATTATTCAAATGTACATACCTTCTCTTCTTAGTATCAAAAATGATTTTTTCTCCATACCTGTCATGCACATATTTACCTTTAAGCACTTTAAAAATAGTCTCTTTTGCTTCTTCCAGTACTTTTGCATAGTCTCTGGTGATGTTATTGAAATCTAATTCAACATTAATCAAAGAGTCAAAATCATTATTTTTAAACGTTTCTTTTATTGCCTCTATTTTTCTCAAAAACTCAAGCATTAAATGGATGTCTACAGATTGATTTCTATCATTTCTCGTTCTCTCCTTTTCACTTTCCAATGACAAATTTCCAAAAAAATCTAATTTGAATTGTTCCGTATAAGTAACGGTAATATTTCTGCCAGCAGGAACAAACAAAGAAGCCTTACTATCTTCAAACAATTTATCAACTATTTCTTTTAGCTGCTTAAGATATTTGTTTTTAGACTGCTCTATAGCAATCAATTCATAAGTATTTTTCCCGATTGTGGGCTGTTTAATGGCACTGAAAAGTGCCCATACTTCATTGCCAATTTCTCCGTAAAAATCATAATCAAATTCTACATGGAGATACTTATTTGGTGCTAACGATAGTTCTATCGTTTTTTCAGAACTGTAGAAATACTTCACTTTAAAATCTGGAAGATGTCTTGTTGAACCAAAAAATCTATAAAACTTTAGCTGTATTTGTTTGATAAACAAGATTCTGATATCCTCATCTATCCCTAAATTTTTGAAAATCAATGTAAATAAATCTTCTTTTAGAGATTTAAAAAAGTAGATTAACTTGCTGATGGTACTTTTACCACTTGCTTGTTCCCCTATAAATACCACCATTTGTTTTATTTCAACCTCAGCTTCTTTTATAGGACCAAAATTGTCTATTTGTATTTTTTGCATGATTACCGCTCTTATTTATCCATGATAAAGGCATAGCTTTTTCGCTCCTCACGAAAGTTCAAAGTGTCTCTGCCAGTTATCTACATAACACTAAAATCAGCCGTCATAAATATTGTTATCTTTCAGTATCAGACTTAAACAGCATAGTGTTAAAGATGACCGAAAAAGCAATATATTTAATCGAAAAAGTGATATGTATCTGGAACAGTTACAGGAGCTAGAACGTTATTTTTGCGGAGAAGTTATTAAAATTATTGAGATTTAAAAATCCCAAGTGTTAGATGCAAGGAACGATACTGAAAATAAAGCATTTTTTAAGAAAACATGGCTATAAAGCCCTAGCCATTTGGATTATTTGGAATATCTTGAAGTTCACGGTACTTATCAAGCTATTCGATGTATTGTTTGTTAAATAACAAATATCTACATAATGATCGGCTCGCCAATAAACACACTCACCTCGGGCGTCAATTTCACTTTTATTTTTACAATTAATGGTTCTTTCATTGGTGCGTTGATACTTTGGTGCATCCTATAGGTAGTTTTGATGGTCGTAAACACCACTTGCAAAGGTACTTTAGATTTGTATTTGCGCTTCAACTGATCTAGGCGGTCGAGTGTGAACAAACTCGTTTTTCCTTTGAATTCAACTTCCAAAGCGGGACTAATCGCTACACTCAAAGCAAAACTGGTCATCTCCAAACCTTCTTGTTCCAACACTGGAATAGCGACTAGCCATTCTTCGATCAACTTATAAGCTCTGTCTTTTGCATTGCTTCCCACGGTATTCATTTGAGTTTTCAGCGTCTCCGAAGCTTCCCTCATCATATTTTTAAACTGATCTATATCTATCATTGCTAAGTATTTTTCTGTACGGCTTCTCTAAACGCCAGCCCTACTACCAACAAAAAGCCCGCCAACATCAGCCACAACAACAAACTTGTTTTTTCCTCAAATAGCCATTGATGCACTACTGCGCCTAAAACACCACCAAATAAAGGTCCAATTATGGGAATCGGGGCATAACTCCAATCAGAATCGCGCTTTCCCTTGATCGGCAGTAAAAAATGAGCTACACGAGGCGCAAGATCACGTGCAGGATTGATGGCATAGCCCGTCGTGCCACCCAAAGAAAGCCCAATAATTAAAACCAAGGCACCTACTACTAAGGGCTGCAATCCCTCTGTGAATTGATTGACACCAATGAACAGCAAACCACCGATCAGAATGAAAGTTCCGATAATTTCGCTCAGCAAATTAGACCAAGTAGAGCGAATGGCAGGAGCAGTGCAGAATACCGCTAATTTTGCATCTTTATCGTCCGTCACCGACCAGTGAGGCGTGTAATGCAACCACACTAGTATTGCTCCAATGAATGCCCCAATCATTTGTGCGGTGATATAGGGCAGAACATCCGACCAAGGAAAAGCACCTGTGCTAGCAAAAGCGAGCGTGACCGCTGGATTAAGGTGCGCACCACTGATGCCGCCAACAGCGTATACGCCCATCGTGACGGCTAGTCCCCAAGCCATCGTGATGACCAACCAACCCGCATTTTCTGCTTTTGAATTTTTGAGTAATACACCACCTACCACACCATCTCCCAGCAATATCAGTATCATCGTACCGAATACTTCCCCTAAAAAAGCTGACATTGTTTATTTGTTTTCGTTTTGCCTAAGAGCATATTTGGAGGGCTATCTTCCTGTAAACCAATATTTTCCGAACCTGACTTTGAAAATAATCGCTCGTTTAACTCGATAAAGTCGCTATTATTTTCTTCGCTAGGACTGTAAACTATTGATTTACAGTTCAATCCCACTCCAAATAAGCTCTAAAAAACTATTTTTACTAAAACAGTCTGAAATATCGGCTTAAAGCTACAAATAAATCAACAATTTCGGCATGTTTGTTGGAATACAAGAAGTAGTTGATACTTTCAGTCAAAAGGATAAGACCAAGCGAACGGATAAACTCTTTACAATTTCTACCTACATTAAAAATGAGATGGATTCATAACGTTCGCTCTCTACAAAGTCTTCAAATATTCCAAGACTGCTTTGCGTGCTTCATCATCTAATTTGTCCCCAAAATAATGTCCCATATTACCGTAGCCAGGCAGCGTAGTATCGAAAGTTTTTTTCCCACCAGCCGAATTTTTGGCAGTATATTTCCAACCTACTTTTTCTTCATCAAATTCGTAATCTTCCATCACATCGCGCTTCCAATAAGTCGGTCGTGTTTTACTGTTGAGCAAGTCGTCGATAGTTGGCACAGAACCATTGTGCAGATAAGGAGCAGTCGCCCAAATGCCATCCAAAGGCGGTGCAATGTAGCCGTAGTGCGACTCCAGACGAGATTGTGGCTTAGTGGTGGCAAACCAGCTTTCGTTATACCAATCCGTGATTTTGGAAGTCATGGAATAGGCAGCATAGAGCGAATCCGTTTTTATCAAATCAACGGAAACGACCTTGTTGGGATAGCTTTCTTCTGCACCGTAAGTACCATGGCAACCACTACACTTTTTTTCATAGATAGCTTTCCCACGCTGTGCCAAAGGCTCGTTGATTTCGTATGGATAAGCGGGCGGTTCTAAGGTACGAAGCCAAGCCAATACATCTACAAAATTTTGCTGGATACTGCGTGCTTCCGTACTGTCTTTGATGCCTAATACAGCCGCCTGCATTAGTAATTTCGTGAAATCGCCTTTGCCAATGGCGGTGTAATAGAGCGCATTTTTCTTTTTCACATGCCAAAGCGGTGGCACATCGCAACCAATATTGAAATCATCGGATTCGTATTGCTCCGTTGCCTGATAAGTCAAGTCATCTGCGCTGCGATGCTGCATACAGGCTTCTGCCAGACGAGCCGCGGGATTAGTACCCAATTGATCGGTTTTGACGGCAGGCGCAATGGCTTGCAGATAGCGATTGAAATCTTCAAATGCGAGTGTTTTTTCGGATGTTTTACCGTAGCTCCACTGCACTACTTTACCCATAATTTTGGAAAAGGGCATCAAGCTGAAACGATAATCGGAAGCAAAACGACCCACGCCATAAACGACCTCGCCACTAATGGGGGCGGCATGACAGGTGAAACAGTTGCCAGAAATGACTTCGATGCTATCATTGGTGGTAAAGGAGGACATAGAATAGGGAATATTGGGCGAAAGTTCGTTCGCTCGTCCTAATTTATCAATCAGTTTCTTGCCTCTTTTTTCAACAATGCCTTTTGGAAGTCCACCACCAACGTACTGACCCGATAAAATGTATTCCAACCCCTTTTGCGGATCACCCTGTGTAAGCTGCGGGTGCGCTGGAATTTTTTGGGTGCGCCACGATTCACTTTCGTCCACCACTGGAAATTCCACATAGGTGTGGCAAGCCCAAAAAGTCAATAATAATCCTAAAATAACTATTTTGCGTTTTTTCATAATCGGTTATTTTTTGCTGCTTGGGGCAGAAATTGTCTTTAAGCTTTTTCGAGTAATCAACGACAAAACAGCTATTTATGAAAAAGTGTTTTCAATTTTTATTGAAAGTTTCAAAACATCATACATCATGGGCATCTCAGTAGAATTGAGTCTCTATCCGCTCCACGAATCCTATAAAAATATCATACTGAATTTTGTAGATCAACTGCGTACACACGAGCATTTGAGCATCAAAACCAATAGTATGAGTAGTCAGATATTTGGGGACTATGAGGTCGTTATGTCTATTCTTCAAAAAGAGCTAAAGCAAGTTTTTGAACAGCCCGAAATGGTGGTGGCAGTGATGAAAGTGGTTGGGAAGAATTTGGAAGCTTAGACTTTAGCCATTAGCATTTGGCTATTGGCTATTGGCTATTGGCTAATATCGCACAGCTTAAACACAGTGGATTTATTCACGCTTGGTCAAAAAGCATGAGTGTAAGTAAATTTATCGTACTGATTTATAATTACTTGCGAACCAAGCCAACAGCCAATAGCAAAGGGCTAAAGTCGAGCTTAATAGAAATTGGGCGTTTACGAAGTTTCCGTCCTGAGGGATTTATTGAGCATACTTGCTGTGTGATTTCTTGGTATTGACTTAGGCTGTTTTCAAGTAAAATGCTAAAGAAAAACGGAACTTCGTCCAGCTCCGAGTAGAAATTAACGATTCCTTTGACAATAGATCAGGGTACAATAGGCGTTTGTTACTCGTATTTAGTAACGGACGAAAAATAAGTTCCTCATTTTGACCGAGCAGATTTTGTTCTAATACAAGGCAAAAAACGTAGGAATCCTTTTGGCTGGCGAGGCTTTTTAACACAGTAGCAGGGCAAAAGATGCCGTCACAAATCGGGAAGTTATTATTTGACCGTTACTTAGACTTGTAGTCATCGTAAAATCTAAACTATCTATGAAAAAAGCGTTGCTGATCCTATCCATATCCACTTGGATGATGTCTTTTTCTTTCGCTCAGTTTCACAATCATTCTGCCGATCATGCACCCACCGAGGCGGGTACTTTTGGAAGTGCTCAGTTCAGTTGTGGCTGGGGTGGCGAGGATATTATCAATATGAAAAGCTTTAACTCCAATGCCGAAGCAGAAGCAGTGATGAACGATATTATGAGTGTGTTAGGACTGCGCCCAAACTACAAAATTCAGGCAGCTAAAGTACCCAACGCAGCGGCAGTAGTCTACGGCGATCAACGCTATATTTACTACAATCCTAAATTCATCAACAATGTCACCGATGCGACCAACACCAATTGGGCATCTATCAGTATTGTCGCCCACGAAATTGGGCATCACCTAAATGGACATACCTTGAAAGCAGGTGGCAGTCAAAGACATATGGAAATAGAAGCAGATGAGTTTTCGGGTTTTGTACTCCGAAAAATGGGTTCAACGCTAGACGAAGCGCAAATTGCCATGCGTCGGTTGGCGAGTGCTAGAGGAAGTTCGACGCATCCTGGGCGCGATGAACGCCTAAGTGCCATCGAGAAAGGTTGGCGCAGTGCAGATTCTCAAATCGCGGGCTACAATAGAAGAACCTCTGTCCCGAGCAGCCAGCCAAGTACGACCACCGACCAGGAACGCCCCGTAGCGAATAACACCAATACGAACAAGGAGCGCGAAAGTACCACAACGAATAATACGAATACTGCTCCCGTCAGCAGTGTACCTGCTCCACCAGCTTTTGCTGCTTACCGTGTGAGCTTGCGCAGCAATCCTGCTAAAGAATACTACATCACGACGCGTTATAATTTTGTAGCGATCAGAGATGGCAAGGTTAATATTCTTGGGAAATTAGCAGAAACGGAAAACGAACGCTATCCTTACAAAATCGACTTCGACAACGAGCAAATTAGCGATTTGTTAATCAGTCGAAAAGGAGAGTTGTATTCTATGAAGGGCAAAGTAGTAGGTTCGCTCACCAGAGTCAGTCGAAAGCAACAACAGGCGACGCATTCTTTTTTGGGGATTGAAGAAATGTAGTAGGAGTCTTCTAACTTTTTTCTATTTGTATGGTATCGTTGCTATTAGACTAGACATCAATCACTGCTGTTCTTCCGCAATGATAGCATCTATGTATACTTTAACTTGTTTGAGGAAGCAAAAAATATCAAAAATATCATCTTGTGAAGCGACATAAGGTTCGCTCTTGGCGTAGGTTTTACCGTCAAAAACAACGAAATAAAAGAAGCGACCTACCACATAAGCACCATATAAAGGAAAATTGTAGCCCGCACTTGCATTTTCTTGACGAATAGCTTCTAATCCAATGAGCAGTTGTCCCAGCGGATCATTGCTCGAACTTGGGTCAGGTTTGTGTTCATGAATACAGAAAAAAGGGGAGCGTGGAATTTGGCGACCTTTTGCGATCAAGAAATCTACCGTTCCGCTAGCAGTTTCTTCGCCACTCTTGACTGTAAGTGAGCGTTCCATGAAAGCCCTATAATTGTCATTATCGTATTTTGCTAAAGCTAACAATGGACCTAAAAACTTAAATTTTAGTTCCGCTTCGTTCCATAAGTTAACATTTTTCTTCAATAACAATCTTAAGTCTTCTAATTGGATTCGTTCATTTTCTGAAAGTTCACAGGAGATACTCATCCACTCTGTTAGTAAAGGATGTCCTCCGATCTCCCTTACTTCGAAGGTCTCTTCTACCTCTTGCATTTTCCAATGTTTAAACGATTTCATAACTATGCTTTGAGTTGTAAGTGTATTTCGTAGATGCTACAAAAGCGATCTCTTCCTATTTAGCGAAATAAGATTGCAATATTGTTCTGATTGAAAGTTTCATTTCCATGTGTAAATAGATGCTACTCACAGGCAAGCTTGATTAATCCCCAAAACATACTTTTCCAACACCCCAATCTCCACGGCTGTAGCTGCACCTGCAAAGCCTTGAATTAGGCTATCTTGCATATTTTCTTGCGCAAATTTAGTAAGTGGCTGGGCAATCGGTAGATAAGACCAATGCCATTTTTCTTCGTTGTAGCCGTTCGGACGCTGCTCACCTTTGGCGGTGTAAGGTTGGCAAAAACCGTACTCGGCAGCGTGAGCAACTAACCAATCATAGAGGTCTTTGCCTTTGCCCGTTTCAAAGTATGGATTATTGAAAGCATTGAGGTCGATGTCCGTTCCCCAATGATGGCGCGAAGTGCTAGGCATGGAACTGAATCGAAGAATCTTTAAAGCCCTCGCTTTAGGATCGGGTGTACTTTGCGCTAAATTTTCACCATTTTCGACTTTCCTTTTTCCCGTCCATTTGCCTTCCCAAATGCGCTTCTGATTCGCAAAATTTCGGGTTGCGGAGCGAATCTGTAAATTAATACCTGCTTTTTTGGCAGCTTCGTACATCTCAATAAAAGCCGCATAGGTATCTTTCCTCAAATACAGCCCTCCTCGATCTGCGTGTACTAAAGCAATAGCCGTGAAATCTTCGTGTTGAGCAGGATCGTACTTTCCCATTACGTAGTCCAGCGTCAAAATTTTCGAGAGCGTATCGGGAAAGGCTGGTGCAAGTGCTTGTGCTATTACTTTTTCTTCTTCGACAGCTTCTTCCGTTGAAGTATTGCAGGCTTGAAGCACTAGTAATGATAAAAGGATATTTAGCATACGTATCATGTCCTTTGTTTTTTATTCAGAGTATCACCAGCTTTTGTTAGGTCAAATCTCATCAGATCACCTAATAATGCAAATAACGGGTAAAATACTCCATTTTGTGGCAGTGATAGTTTTCCTAAACTTTTAAGACTTAGTAAAGCGTTTGAGATCGCGCAACAAGTATGCCCAAAGGTTTTTTATGGACGGAAACACAGATTTCAACTTATTTTTCTCTAAAAAATAAGTTGAAATTTGTGTTTCCATCCGAAGAGAATTACTAAGCATACTTGTTGCTCAATTTACGGATATTGACCTGAACTACATCTGAGAGGAGGTCCGCGCCAGCCACATCCTGCTGCGCGCCACGCCGGAGGCGTCGCCCGCCGACACGCTCGCTGCCTTCGCGAGG
>JBCDKV010000088.1:0-11171 GCA_038746215.1 Bacteroidota bacterium
ACAAGTATGCTCAAAGGGTTTTTATGGACGGAAACACAAATTTCAACTTATTTTTCTCCAAAAAATAAGTTGAAATTTGTGTTTCCGTCCGAAGAGAATTACCAAGCATACTTGTTGCGCGAATTCTTTGCATTGACTCAGGCTGTTTTCAAGTAAAATGTTAACAAAACTGAGAATTTGGATAGCCCTATCCTGTAATCTAAAATGTCCAGTAGTCTAGAGTTTCATTAGACTCTTTGGCAAAGTGAAAAATGAAATACGCAGCACATTTAGAACTAGAAGTGTACAAAGTCTCCTTTTTCTTAGAAACAGCTTGAGTCAATGCAAGACAGTCGCTCAATAAGTGTGTTTCCGTCCATAAAAACCCTTTGAGTACACTTGTTTGTTACATGATCTCAGGAGCTTTCTTGGACTCGTTTCGAGTGTTCCTAAAACTCAAGTCAAGCAATTAAAAACTATGGACTACTATCAATACAGCTTCCTTTGCGAACCTGCACTCAGCGAAATCTTGATTGCACTGCTAAGTACGCAGGCTTTCGACACCTTTCAGGAAAACGAAAAAGGACTAGCAGCTTATCTGCCCGTTGCGCAGCACGAGTCAACAGTAGATGAATACATTGATTCCCTAAGACAACAATTCGACTTTAGCTATGATAGGGTATTGCTAGTTGCTCAGAATTGGAATGCTGTTTGGGAGTCCAACTTCCAACCTATCGTAGTCGATGAATTTTGCGCCATTCGTGCCGATTTTCATCCAGCGATTACCGATGTGCAGCATGAAATCTTGATTCAGCCCAAAATGGCCTTCGGAACGGGACATCATGCCACTACCTTCCAAATGATCCGAATGATGGAAGGCGTCGATTTTTTGGATAAAAAAGTTTTGGATTATGGTTGTGGTACGGGTGTGCTCGCCATTTTAGCATCAAAACTGAACGCAAAGCACATCGATGCTATTGATATAGATGAGTGGGCAGAAGAGAATACCTTAGAAAATGCGAAGCTTAATGGAGCCAGCAATGTGAATGCTATGCTCGGCGACTTGGCACTGGTGAAAGGACGCCAATACGACCTGATTTTAGCAAATATTACCTTTAATGTAATTTCGGATTCTCTTCCATCGTTATACGATATGTTGCCCAGATCAGCTTTTTTACTGTCTTCTGGCTTTTTTCAAGCAGATGCGGAACAATTAATTGAGCAAGCCACCGAACTAGGATTGGTGCTGAAACGTCAAATGCAGCGAGAAGGATGGGTTTGCTTAGCTTTTCAGAAGCTTTGAAGCGGTTTAGCGGTTGGCTATTGGCTGTTAGCGGTTGGCTATTGGCTCATTTCGAGCATTACCAAAAACTTTGCACACGCTTAATATTATACGTAATTACTCAATCGACCTCAGAAATGCGGGGCATAGTGACGGGCAACTTCAAGCTTGTCTGTAATTTAACGCACTCAGATGACAGGCAAACTTAGAGTTGCCGTCATCATACCATCGGTTGAGTACTTACTATTATAGCAAAAAAAACAATAAATACCACCTTCCATTTTTCAAGAATTATTTCAGATGCAAAAAATTATTCCAGTACTTTTTTTATTGCTATTCAGCCTGATGAGTCTGAATGCACAGCGTTCTTTTGAAGTTTTTTCCGAAAATCCACCTGAGTTTCTCTCTCAGTTGAAAGAATATATGTCTTTGAGCCAGCGAGCAGAAGACGAAGAGGTGTACCAAACCTTTGAAGACCTATTCAAAACTGGACTTTTTACAGAAGAAGAAACCAAAACCATCATTTTTACAAGCAACAGAATGCTGGGACTACGAATGGCAGCCAATCCATTTTTTAAAGACTATTTAAGCTGTCTTTCCATAGTCAAAACCCAAATCGAAAATTCGGAAACGGAGTTGTCTACTTGGCATGAAGTCCTGAATCAGACCTTAGACGGAATTTTGAATAAGAAAACGAAGATATACTCCAAGTTTTTGAAATTTTCCGAGGGCTTTTACCAAGCGGGCGTGTTGAAAGGTGCCAATAGAGGTACTTCTTGGAGCACGAGGCAAAGTGTCCACCTTATGAAGTATGACAATAACATGCCTTATATTGAATTTGAAAGCACAGATTTGGTGGCAGTCAGACTTCGAGATAGCATCCAAATTAGACAAACCAGCGGGCAGTATTTTCCTGCGCTAGAAAAATGGGTCGGTAAAGGTGGCATTGTGAGGTGGAATGACCGCTTTTTGGATTTGGAGCAAGATGTTTACGCAGAATTTCCAGACACTTTTAGTATTCGGATGAACACCAGTTTGTACAGTGTGGAGAGTGCTAAGTTGAGATATCCAGCCTATTTCGGCGATAAGTTGATTACGGGGAAATTTGAAGATAAAATTGTCAGCGATAGCAAAGACGCAGACTATCCGAAGTTTGAATCCAACAAAAAAATACTCGAAATTGATAACATCGGACAAGGTATCTACTTCGTGGGTGGTTTTCGTTTGAATGGGTTGACGGTATACGGTTACGGAACAAAAGACAGTCGCGCCAACCTCAAAATATACGATGATAAAGAAGAGCGGCTTGTTTACGAAGGTTTATCGGAACGAGTCATTATCAAAAGGGGGGAGTTCTTGCTTGGTAAAGGCGTAGAATCTACTATCTTTTTTCAGCAAGATTCTATCTATCATCCTGCGGTGGATATTCGCTTCAATATCGACGACAAGACCTTGCAGATGACTAGGGGACAAAAAGGGACAGGTGAGAATCCATTTTATAGCACTGTCCACCAAATGAATTTTGATGCGGAAAATATACACGTCTATTTCAGACAGGATTCCGTGGAAATCGGTAAAAAAGGGATTGCTTTTGATACCAAACCGAAAGTTTATTTTGAGTCACTCAAATTTTTTAGCGAAGGTGAATTTCTTAGGACTAAAGGCATCAGCGACTACACGCCCATAGAGATCATTGCGGTGACTTCCGAAAGAGAAGGTACAAAAGTGTTGGATGCCGAACTGATTGCCAAACGCATCAATGCGAAAAATACGCGCGAAAGTATTCGGGGAGAGCTATACGAACTGGTAGCAGGTGGCTTTATTGATTACGATGATGAAAAGCACAAAATATACGTCAAAGACAAATTATTGCACTATGCAAAAGCGAGCAAAGGAAAAGTGGACTACGATCCGCTGAAAATTGTCTCGGATACGGATGATGTAAATGCTACTTTAAACCTGAAGACGAGCGAAATCAGTGCGACGGGCATCAAAGCCATCGAATTTAGTCGGAAACAAAAAGTAGCAGTCCTCCCTGATTCTACCAACGTCAAGATCAGAAAGAATCGCGACATGAATTTCGATGGTAAACTCTTTGCAGGTTTCAGTACCATCACGGGCAAAGGCTTTGATTTTGAGTATAATCGCTACCTCATCAATCTGGATTCGGTCGATTTCTTTGATCTCTATGTTCCTACGGGTGAATTGGACGAAAAAAATCAACCCGTAGCCTTATCGCTAGGCTCGCGTGTGGAAGGACTGAATGGGGTGTTGCTGATAGATGCGCCTTCCAATAAATCGGGACGAGAGGATATTAGTATCTTTCCTTCGTTCCAGAGTAAAAAAGAGTCTTATGTCTACTATGATAAGCCTGCGATTCAAAGTGGTGTTTACAAGCGCGATTCTTTTTATTTTGAGTTGGATAAATTCAGTTTCAATCATTTAGATCGTTTCACAGCTCGTGACATTAAGTTTCCTGGCAGCCTTTATTCTTTTGATATCATGCCTGCTTTTGAGGAAACCCTATTGGTACGTGACGAAGATCAATCCCTCGGATTCATTCACCCTACGCCCGAAACTGGCTATCCGCTCTACCAAGAAAGAGGCAATTATGCGGGTGTAGTAGATTTGAGTAATCGGGGCATGATCGGGGAGGGTGATTTGACTTATTTAGGGGCAACTGTCTATTCGGATGACATCATTTTTCGCCCTTACCAACTGACGGCGAGTGCCAAAACATTCGATCACGCTGAGAACAGAACGGATGAGGTACAGACACCAAAAATTAGCGGACTGGATGTTGCTATTGATTGGCGACCTTATAAGGATAGTATGTATGTGAAAACAAAAGAAAAACCTTTTGAGCTGTACCAAGCAGGACTCCACACTTTGGATGGCACTTTGATTTTGACGCCAGGTGGTATCAAAGGAATTGGTAAACTGGATTGGGATCAGGCGGTGATGAATTCGCCTTTGTTTGCTTTCGGTGCGAACAATGTGAAAGCAGATACAACGACCTTGAAGATCAAAGCGGAAGGAGGGGCTGAAACTGCCCTGAGTACCGTAGATATGAATGCCAGTGTTGACTTTGACGAAGGGCAAGCTACTTTTGCGGCGAATAGCGAAAAAGCAATCACTAAGTTGCCTTACAATCGCTACGAAACTTCTATTAATTCTTTTGCTTGGGATATGAACGCTGAGGAGGTTCGCTTCCAATCGGATGCTAGCAAGTTGGGCGCATTCCTTTCCGTGCATCCAGATCAGGATTCCTTGCGTTTTAGGGGGCAATCTGCTTTTTATGACCTGAAAAACAATGAGTTACAAATTGCTGGCGTACCGCATATTGTTTCGGCGGATGCTTTTATCTATCCAGATAGTAATAAAGTAACGGTTCTTCCAGAAGCAGTCATTACCACCTTAGAAAACGCCAGAATCGTAGCCGATACTGTCAACAAAAACCACGTCATTAATCGCGCGACCGTCAATATTCTAGGCAAACGTGTGTATACCGCCAATGGCTTCTACGAATATAATATTGGGGACAAAAAGCAGGAAATTGAGTTTTCAGAGATCAAGGGTGAACCCGTCGGCAAAGGAAAATACAAAGACAAAAGGGTGGCTACTCGCGCGACGGGGACAGTGGCAGTGGAAGATAGTTTCTATATTGATTTGAAGACCGAGTTTCAGGGTACGATTAGTCTGAGTTCTGATTCTAAAGCTTTATTCTTCGATGGCTTTGCTCGCTTGGATGAACCACAATTGCCACAACGACAGTGGTTCAGATTGCGTTCCGAAGGAGATAAAGAAGATTTGGTCATCAAATACAACGAACCTAAAAATCAGGAAGGCATTCCGCTGGAAACTGGATTCTTTTTGAGCAAAGAAACGGGTATCGCCTATCCGAGTATGATGGGCATGCTAGCTTTCCGAAAAGATCGTGCGCTCTTGCCCGTAAAAGGTATGATGCGACTCGATCCAGCGCGTGATGAGTTCATATTTGCGGACTCTAGCAAGATGGTCAATCTGGATGCTTTAACGGGTAATAAATTGGTTTTCAGCAACAAAACTGGGAAAATACAAGGCGAGGGCAAATTCAATATTGGTTCAGGCCTGAAGTATATCGACATCGAAGCAGCGGGACTGATGCAGACGGAAATGGTACCAGTGGATTCGGGTGGTATCCTTCCGAACTACCAAGTCGATGCCGATTTCATGGCAACCGTGGATTTAATTTTGCCCGACAAACTCATTGATATTATAATCAAAGATTTGCGCTCGGCAGCTTTTGAGTCACAAGCAATTAATTTCATCAAAGAACCTAATTTCTATCGCAAAGCAGCTTCCGAATTGTTCCCCCAAAACAAAGAAACCATGATGGCGATACAAGAAGTCAATCGAGGCTCGCTGAACCTGCCCGCCAAATTCAATACCCATACTTTCGTTTTTGCGAGATTGCCGATGAAGTGGAATGCTGAATACCAGTCTTTCGTGACTAAAGGGAGCAAAATTGGTTTGGTGAGTATCAAAGGCGAATTGTTCAACTACGTCTACAAAGGCTACGTAGAATGCAGGATGCCAAGCAATGGCGACGATAGGTTGTACATCTATTTGGAATCCCCCACGGGTAACTCCTATTATTTTGGCTTCAAACAAGGTATTCTAAGTGTCACGTCTAGCAACACGGCCTTTATACAGGCAGCAGAAGCACTGAAAGCAAAAGAAGTGATTTTGAAAATGGACGATGGCGAAACTTATGAAATTCAACTGGTGAGTCCTGGTATTTCTAATATGTTCATCAATAGAGTGAAGGCGGCGCAGAAATAGGTATGTTTGTTGATCTAGCGTTTCTATTCGTTTGTGTGGCAGCTTGCCGATTCAACGAATTAACAAAGTCTATCTTTTAGTGGTTGCCATATAATTAGTCAGCTTCAATTTTGAATTGTCCGCGAAAAATGATGATTTTCGCGGACAATTTTGTATGGTAACGGACAAAAAATAAGTTCCACATTTTGACCGAGCAGATTTTGTTTTGATACAAGGCGAAAAACGTAGGAATCCTCTCGGCTAGCGAGGCTTTTCAACGCAGTAGCAGGACGAAAGATGCCGTCACAAATCGGGAAGTTATTATTTGATCGTTACATATGTACCAATAACAAAAACTATCATCCATCAATAAAACATCCGCTGAAAATGGGTTTAGAGCAAGCAAATATTTTACTGGAAAAAATAAATGTACTTCAAAAGAGCGTACTAGCTGACGGGATCATATCGGAAATTGAGCGAGATTTGATGAAGAGTTATATTCGTAATTTGTATGATTTCTATGTGAACTACAAAGAAGCAGATACGCCCAAACAAAGGGCAGAGAGACCAAAGCCAGTTTCCTTTGAAACTGAAGTGATCCGCAAAAAAGCAGTGCCTCCCACTCCTGTTAAAGAAACCTACAAACCGCCTAGAGTAATCGAAATCCCAGCGGAAATGAAAGTAGAAACGCCCCAACGACCTCCAGTAGCACCGCCTCCGCCTCCACCGATCAAAAGAGAAGAACCTGTTTACCAAAAACCGATCATCCAAAAAACGGTAGTTACACCGACTTCGGAGCAGCCAAATGTGAGTAAAGAAATCAAAGCACTGTTCAGAACCAAAAAAGCAAAAGAGCTTTCCGAAAAATTGAGTACCACGCCTATTCAAGACCTCACTAAGGCTATTTCGCTCAATGATAAATTATTGTATTCCAATGAGTTGTTTGGTGGTGCTTTGGTTACCTTCAACGAAGTCACCAGAACACTGAACGATATGCCGAGCGTAGTGAATGCAGAAAATTATCTGATGGAATTGGCAAAACAACACAACTGGGCAGCGGAGAACAGGCAGGATATAGCGAAAGCTTTTATTAAATTAGTGCGGAGGAGATTTGCTTGATCGCTCAGCTCCATGTGTGGTAGGAAAAATCCCAACAAGCTCTAAACTTACGCTACTGGACATTTTTAACCTTAACATAGAGACACATAGATTTTATGGACTGATTTTTAGTAAGTTGCCTTAGTTTTCTTAGTGTCTTAGTGGTTTGTTTCATCCTAATGTACGGTAGTCTACTCTAAACTGACAGAAGAGGAGATAGCCAGTATGAAATAACTACTTCGACTGTTTCTATCAATTAGGTATCATTGAATGAATCGAATACTAGGCAGATACATAGGCGAAGAAAAAGGCCCGCTCTTTATCGTATTGGGGGCTATGCACGGCAACGAGCTAGCGGGGGTAAAAGCAGTTCAGCAAGTACTAAAAATGCTAGAGCTGGAAGCAGATCAAAATCCAGATTTCATATTTAGTGGTCAATTCATTGGGCTGTGTGGCAATGTACAAGCAGTAGTCGCAGGACAACGGTTTTTAGAAAAAGATTTGAATCGCCAATGGACAGTTAGTCACGTAGACTACGTAAAAGCACAACCCAAAAACGCACTACGAGCAGAAGATAAAGAATTACGGGAATTACTAGATACCATCCTAAGCGAAGTCCAGCGCTACCAACCTGAGCAATTAATTATACTCGACTTACACACCACTTCCGCCGACGGAGGTATTTTTTCTATAGTCACTGATGAACTCAGTAGTTTACAAATAGCTGTTCAGTTGCACGCACCCGTCATCACGGGGATGCTACAAGGCTTGCGTGGCACTACCTTACACTATTTTACTAATCACCTATTCAATATTCCTACTACAGGTCTTGCCTTCGAGTCGGGGCAGCACGATGATCCTGATTCTGTCAGTCGAGCTATTTCTGCTATCATCAATTGTATGCGCTCCATTGGTTGCGTTCATGCTTTTGTAGTAGAAGATCGGCACGATGAAATACTCATTGAGTACTCCCGTCCATTACCTAAAGTCACGGAATTGCGCTATGTGCATAGAATTAGCGAAAAAGATGAGTTCCAAATGCAACCAGGCTACGTCAATTTTCAAAAAGTCACCGCAGGGGAGCTACTTGCCCATGACAAAACGGGTGCTATCCGAGCACCTTTCGATAGCTTCGTGCTGATGCCGCTCTATCAGTCGCAAGGTGAAAATGGGTTTTTTCTAGTGGAAGAAATCTATCAAGGAGCTTACTAATGATTGGGTATTAGGGATGTACGAAGTCTCATTTTTCTTAACATTTCACTTCAAAATAGCCTTTGTGCATACTTGTTGCGCGATCTCAAGACCTTTACTAAGGTTTATTCCACGTATTGCTTAAAACCTCGTACACGCCTAATTGGGGATTAATCGCTAATGCATACTCCGATGCGACCCAAATTGAGGCAGCACCCGATCTTTTTCTGATAAAATCACATCTTTAGGATCAATTTCCCAATCAATACCTAGCTTTGGATCGTCATAAATCAAACCGCCTTCACTAGCCTTCGAGTAGTAATTATCAACCTTGTAAGCAAAAACGGCGGTAGGACTCAGTACAACATAAGCATGGGCAAAACCCCTTGGTACAAACAACTGCTTCTTGTTTTCTGCACTCAATCGAATGCTGTACCATTCTCCATAAGTATCAGATGAGGTACGCAAATCTACCACCACGTCCAAAACTTCACCTGCTAATACTCGCACGAGTTTTGCCTGCGCATAAGGTGCTACTTGATAGTGTAAGCCCCGCAATACGCCATAAGTGGATTTGGCTTCGTTGTCCTGTATAAATGTAGCACTTATGCCACCTTCGGCAAAGGTTTTTAAATTGTAGCTCTCGTAAAAATACCCGCGATCATCTTTCCAGAGCTTAGGCTCAAAAACAATCAATCCTTCAATATTGGTGTGGTGAAAAGGCATGCTCGTAAATTTTTTGCGAAAGTACTTATTGTGAAGCAGCACAGCAAGAAAGGAGGACATATACTTAAAACAGCTAAGAATTATAACTTTTGAAGGCAGCTTTTCCACCCCATCCGCCAGCGGTTCATTCGCTTGAAAGTTCTGCCACCCATCCACTAGCGTGGTTCTCTCACTTAAAAGTCCACTGGACTTTTACCCTGAGGGATCGTTCGTTCATCCTTTGGAATCGCTCATTCATTTTCTACTTATAAACTGCTCAAATATCCAGATATACTTACAGTTTCAAAGCAAAAACTAAGCATAAAATCTTCTCCTCAAAAAATACAATTCTCAACTGTTTTAAGTATAATTCAAGGCAGTTGTGAGAAAGCTAGCTTTTGTTGATTTTATTGGGCTATTGGTTGGGTGAGTAAGCAGTAGGCGGTGTCAACCTAATTTCTTTACAAGGACAAGTATATTTTTTACAATTAGGTATCAAAAAAATCGTCTCGCATCATTACTTTTGCGATCTATTTGGAATTGGTCTAAATCCATGATCTATTATGAAAAAAATCACTTTACCTATATATATAATGGTGTTGCTTGCGACTAGCCTATCCGCGCAAAACAACACCCAACTACCGACGGACACTTTCGAGATGTCCATAGAATTGAATGACGTTGTTGTGACTGCCCAGTATGCGCCCACAGATAGTAAAAATGCGGTGCAAAGTATTCGAACCATCGGCAGAGAACGAATTGAGCAGCAAGGTGCGAATAATTTGGAGCAATTATTACAACAAGATTTGAATATTCGTATTCGTCAAGATTTGGTACTGGGGAGTAGCATGAGCTTGCTGGGCGTAGGTGGCGAAAACATCAAAATCATGGTTGATGGCGTTCCGATGGTGGGGCGTTTGAGCGGTAATTTGGATTTGAGTCAAATCAACCTCAACAACATCGAACGCGTCGAAATTATCGAAGGACCGATGTCGGTAAGCTACGGTACAGATGCCTTAGGTGGTGTTATTAATCTCATTACGAAAAAATCGCAACGCTATGCTTACGAAGCGACGGTGACTCAGCAGTTGGAGACTCGGGCAGAGAATAGTACAGCCTTGGATGCGGGTATTCGTTTTGGTGATGATGTACTATTGCGCATAAATGGCGGACGAGATTGGTTCAATGGTTTCAGCGAAGATTCTACACGCTCCGTACTTTGGAATCCCAAAGAACAATGGTACGCTGATGCTAGTTTACGCTACGATTTTGCCAAAGACCATCGAATGGTTTATCAGTTTTCTTATTTCGACGAAGAAGTACAAAACCTAGGGGACGTGCGGCGACCGCAATTCAAGCCTTACGCTTTTGACGACTTCTTCCTGACCCGACGACTCAATCACGCCCTTTCGCACGAGGGTAGCGTCTTCAAAAACTTTTACTGGCAAAATACATTGGGCTACAACCAATTTGACCGCGAAGTCAATTCCTATCGCTTCAATTTTAGATGGGAAGACACCGAAGAAAACCAAGAAGGCATGGGCGGCGATACGACCACTTTTGATACCTACGTGTTGCGCTCGGTTTTGGCGAGTAAGTTTGACGATCCAACGCTCAATTTTCAGTTGGGGATAGATTTACGCTACGAACAAGGCTCGGGTGCTAGAATCGTAGAAGAAGCGGGGAGTACCGAACCAATTGATATTGGCGACTACGCTGTTTTTGGAAGCATTCGATACCAACCGATTCAAGATTTGACGCTGGAAACAGGGCTAAGAGCCATGCGAAACACACGCTACACAGCTCCGCTGATTCCTTCTTTTCATCTGAAATATGAGCTTTCTGAGACGCTATCTCTTAGAGCATCTTACAGCAAGGGCTTTCGCAGTCCAAGTTTGAAAGAATTGTTTTTGTCTTTCATCGACATCAACCACTTCATCATCGGTAATCCTAATTTGCAAGCAGAAACTTCCGACAACCTTCAAGCTAACCTCAATTTTGACAAAAGCTGGCAGCAGCAACGATTCAAGGCAAGATTGCACGTTTTCCACAATCAAATCAACGATCAGATTCAGCTCTTTCCTTTCTTAGAAGAGAATGAAGAAATCGTAGC
>JBCDKV010000089.1:0-11160 GCA_038746215.1 Bacteroidota bacterium
CCTTGAATGAGATCAAAGACTAGTGATTTCAGGTCATTGAGGTCGCTTTTCATATCGAAGAGCAATTTGTACAAAATTTCTCTTTCTTGGAAGTCGTTTTTCTCATTTTGTACGCTGGGAATAGGCAGATTACGCTTTAAGATATTTGGCATGAAGTAGAGAACATCCTCCGCAGCTATATTTTTATCTTCCGACAATACAGAAATTTGCTCCACTACATTTCGGAGTTCTCGGATGTTGCCTGGCCAATGATAGTTCTCCATCATCAGTTGTGCTCTGTCATCCAATTGAACGGGCGTCGTTCGATATTTTTCCGCAAAATCGACTGCAAATTTTCGGAACAGCATATAGATGTCTTCGCTGCGATCTCTGAGTGGTGGCACGGCAATCGGCACAGTATTGAGTCGGTAATACAAATCCTCTCGAAACTTGCCTTGCTTTACTTTTTCTGCTAAATTGACGTTCGTGGCGGCTACAATTCGTACATCTGTTTTCAGTACTTTGGATGAGCCAACCCTTAGAAATTCTCCCGACTCTAGGATGCGCAAAAGGAATGCTTGGGTTTCTTGTGGCATCTCTCCAATCTCGTCCAGAAATATAGTGCCACCGTCCACCGTCTCGAAATAGCCTTTTCGTTCGCCCGCAGAACCTGTGAAAGCTCCTTTGGCGTGTCCGAATAATTCTGAATTGATCGTACCTGCTGGTATCGCTCCACAGTTGACAGCAATGAATTTATTGTGCTTTCTAGTACTCAGCGAGTGGATAATTTTGGAAAAGGCTTCCTTTCCCACCCCACTTTCTCCCGTGATCAGCACGCTCAAATCCGTGCTGGCCACTCGCACAGCGATGCTCAAAGCTCGATCTAGTGCTTCTGAGCGTCCAATGATTCCAAATCGCTGTTTTACTGCTTGAAGATTTGCCATTTGCTTTTTTATAAATAGTTGGGTTTCCTTGGAGTTGGTTGAGTGGAGTAAAAAGTCAGATTAACTCATGCATTACTATCTGAAACACTATGCGCACTTAGAGACACTAAGAAATGCAACTAATGTAGCTAAGTAGTCTTCCCTATTTCCTTTTCATTCACTAACGAGTGTATTTTTTGACGTTACAACCAAATGCTGCAAAACACCCATCAATTTTGGGAGTTGCTCAATAAGATAGACGTTATTATCAATAAACAGTCTATCTCCACTCAAGCGCATAAACTTCCAATCCGTACCTGTAGTTGAACAGCCATGCAAGCTTGGAAAATCAAATCCTTCTTGCTGATTGTATTTTTGAACACCCACCAATTGAGCAGCACACTGCGCTGTCCCATAATCTTGGTCATTTTTTTTGGCTTCCACTGCGGTAAAAATAGGTGCTTCTATGATTTCCATGATTTTACCAAACGACAGCAGATAGTCACATTCTCCATTCAGCCCACGTTCGGGATTGACATTTAATTCTCTACCAGCATATATCGTCAGATCGTAATCATTCATCCGACTCAACTCCGCCAAAATAGGAGCGACCAAACGTTCGGAACGTTCTTTTTCGCTACCGTATCGCAACTTGTGAGCCACCTCAATATTTCGTAACAAATAATCAGAAGGAACGATAGCTTCCACCTCCTCGAACAAATCGACACCTTTTAGCTTTAATCCAAACTGTGTAGCGACTTGCTTTAAACTCTTGAACTTACTGTAAGATAAATTTGCCATAAGGATGAAATCTTTGTGGACAGAAGCAGTATTGTAAGATGGAACTTACTTGTTCGACATGTTGCTTGTTTCTAATATCTTATCTTCGCCCACTGAAACCACTTCTAACAAACCAAACAGTCCTCCACAATATGTCCTTTCAAGGTCGCACTGCTTGCTTCTTCTACTTTGACATAGGTATAGTCACCTGGCTTCAGTCCCGCTTGCTTGGGAAAGATTAGCATTTTATTCTGCGAATTTCGCCCTTTAAAATCCTGATCTGATTTTTTAGAATCGCCTTCTATCAGTACTTTAAAGGTCTTTCCAATATCCGCTTGATTGTGGCGGAAAGAAATCTGATTTTGTAGGCGAATAATTTCTTGCAGACGCCGCTTTTTAGTCGCCAATGGAATATCATCTTCGTACTTCCGAGCGGCTAGCGTTCCGGGACGTTCGGAATAGAAAAACATATAAGACATGCTATATTGCGCAAACTCAATCATGCTGAGGGTCTCTTCGTGTTCTTCTTCCGTTTCGGTACAAAAACCAGCGATGATATCAGAAGAAATCGCACAATCTGGCATGATTTCGTAGATTCGCTTTACTTTATTAATGTACCATTCGCGACTGTAAGTGCGATTCATCAGCTTCAATACGCGCGTATTACCAGACTGCACAGGCAGGTGAATATACTTGCAGATGTTTTCGTATTTCGCCATCGTGTACAGCACATCGTCTGTTATGTCTTTAGGATGAGAAGTCGAAAAACGTACTCGCATATCTGGATGTACCTGTGCCACCATTTCTAGTAGATTGGCGAAAGAAACTACCTCATCATTTTCGGGATTTTTCCATTTGTAAGAGTCTACATTTTGCCCCAGCAGCGTCACTTCTTTATAGCCTTTGTTGTACAAATCTGTAGCTTCGGCGAGTATGCTAAAGGCGTTTCGACTGCGCTCTCGTCCTCTGGTGAAAGGTACGACGCAAAAGGAGCAGACATTATCGCAGCCCCGCATGATTGAAATGAAAGCGGTGATGCCATTAGAACCCAAGCGCAAAGGACTAATATCGGCGTAGGTCTCTTCTCTGCTCAAAAAGACATTGACGCCTTTATTACCATCTTCGGCGGTGCCGACCAGTTTGGGTAAATCCCGATAGGCATCTGGACCGACCACTAAATCGACTAACTTTTCTTGCTCTAGAAATTTGTGCTTCAGACGCTCCGCCATGCAGCCCAATACACCTACCAATGCGCCAGGGCGCTGTTGCTTAATCTTATCAAAAAAACGCAGACGTTTGCGCACCGTTTCTTCTGCTTTTTCTCGAATGGAGCAAGTATTAATGAGGATCAAGTCCGATTCTTCTACGTTGCGGGTCGGCTGAAATCCGCTTTCCGACAAAATAGAAGCTACGATCTCACTGTCGCTAAAATTCATCTGACAGCCATAGCTCTCTATATAAAAGCTTTTCTGTCCCTTTTTCTTAGATTGTTCCTGAAAAAAAATCTCCCCTTGACGATCTTTCAGAATCGTCTTATCTGTTTTGAGGTCGATTAAAGTAGGATTGCTATTATACATTGCTTCGTAATTGTGAGTCACCAGAAACGCTACAGACCGCCAGCTAAAAAAGGGGCAATTAGCTGAATAATGTTAGAGCAGAAAATGATGACCCATGATTTCTTTCTATTTATTTGCTTTGATCGTATACATCAATAGCTAAGGGAAACGCTCGAAAATGACATTTCGTTCATAAAAGGAGGGCGAAGATAGGCTTTTTCTGTCAAAATGGCAGAAAAAATGTAGCAAGTATGCTTAGGAAGTTGTTATGGATGCAATCACTGATTTTTGAAATACTTGCTGCGTAGTTTCAGGAGCTTGAGGGAGGTTTATTTTAGTACTGCTTAAAACTTGTATTTGGTTGGTCGCAAACAACTGGTAATGAATATATTATACAGCTTATCTGATTAGGAAGATGGTCAGTGTTTAGTTCTTCATTTTGTTTTTAAGAGACCCTTCGGACACTCAAATTGCTAATTTTTATGAAATACAAATTAGCAATTTGAACCTAAAGTATCAACTACTTTTGCGATTCTGTCCGAAGGAACTTACTGAGCATACTTGTTGCGAGATTTTCTTGTGTTGACTTAGTCTATATCCAAGTGCGATATCAAAGAAAGTAGGACTTCTTGCAACCCTAATTCGTACTTTGCAATTAAAGAACATTTTTAATGCAGTAGAATACTACTAACATTTCGATAATTGAGCAATTTTACAATTCGACCATCTGCACGGATTCATTCCGTTAGTGGTATACTTAATACCGCAAATCTTCTAAATAAACATCAGGATAATCACTCTTATCGAACTGAAAAGTGGCATCCGATACCGCCACATTAGGTCTAAATTTGTCTACCGATAAGATATAGCGAGAGCCATCTTTACCAAAGGCTTCTACTTGAACGACTTCATTGCTTTGGTTGGCAATGGAGACTCGCATTTTTGCATAATCGACTTCTTTTTTCAAAGGTTTGAACTCAATTTGTTGTAGCCATCTGCCATCTTTTTTGATTCGATTGGTCAAGGCATAGACGAAATCTTTTTGCTCGTATATTTTCAGCAAGTCTTTGGGTGAAAGCATCCCTTCTGGCATCTCGCTAGCGTCCATAATCTGCACTTCATTTAGGCTTTTCAGGTAAAGCCAAATCGTTTTGCTATCAGATAGAATGAGTTGGTCTTTCATATCCAATTTATAGCTTTCGCCTCTTTGTGTCAGTGTTCCGCGCTGCACTTCGGCTGGCATTTCTGGCACTTTGATGGTCAAAGAAAAGTCCATGCCAATCGATTGATAGGCTTCGTATTTTTGCTGTACCTTTTTCAAGAGTGCCGTTGCTGCTGGGTCGGAATCTTCCGCTTTGCTTAAGGTGTTTTTTTGGGCAAAAGTAGTTATACTGATCGCTGAAAACAGCAAGAAAAAAAGTAGTTTTCTCATTTATTTGAATTTAATTTTACTCGAAAATGGAGGCTTGTATTGGAATAAAAAAGTGCATTTTCATTTTGACCATTTTGTGGAATCGCTGAATTGAAAAAATGTTGAATTGATTATTACTGTCCTACAATCAGCAGGTGCTACTAACTGTATAGCACGTCGCCTCCGATTTGACAATTGAACAATTTTACAATTCGACTATTTGCACATATCTATCCCGTTTCCAGTATAAATCATGCTAGTGCAAGAATTATAAAAGCACTGTGAAACCTCATGCAATACTCATAACAAAGCCTGTCCATAAAACGTTTGGGGCTTTAAATTATTCAATGAGTCAGCGTTAAAATTGTACTAAAGCGAGCTGTCTAGATAAAGTCAGTCAGAGATCGTTAGTACTGCTGTTTTTTAATTAAGGGTTTACGAGTTTTGAGCGACACTAGGAACAATCCTTGATAAAGCTCCTGAGATCGTGCAACAAGTATGCTCAAAGGGTTTTTATGGACGGAAACACAGATTTCAACTTATGTTTTGGAGAAAAATAAGTTGAAATTTGTGTTTCCGTCCGAAGATACTTGTTGCTCAATTATCTTGCATTGACTGAGGCTATTTCTGAGTAAAATGTTAATGAAACTGAGACTTCGTACGCCGAGTTTTTTAACCTCTTTTTAAGAGATAAAGACTTGTTTTCGAGTCGAGACTGTTGTAATTTGTGGAAGTATAAAAAGCAGCAGAACTGTGTTTATTCCGTTAAGTGAATGGATACATTTGATTACTACTTCAAACTAAAATTTAAAAATAAATGAAAAGATTATCGTTTTTATTCGTGTTAATTTTGCCCCTTTTTTTCGTGGCGTGTGAAGAGGACGGAGCCGAACTTTCCAATGTATTAAGCTACGATGGTGAACCTTTTTCTGCGCCGCTCTTACCACCTGGCACACATACTTTTGCGGTGCGATTTGGCGCAGAAGAACTCCGAGATTACATCGGAAAATCCATAAAAGAAGTCACCTTTTTTGCGGGTGGGCAGCCAGAGGCGACGCGAGTCATCCTATATGGAGAAGGTACTGCTAGCGAACCTGGAACAACAGAATTAGGCAGCAGAACCGTCAATAATTTAGCGATACAAGATTGGACAGATGTTTCTTTTGCGAGCTCTCAAATCGAAATTACAGAAGAAGATATTTGGGTTGCCGTAGAGGTAGTTCATGCGGAGTCTCAACAATCTGTGGGTTGCGATCAGGGTCCGAACCAAACGGATGGTGATTGGTTGTTCCGTGCCGATGATCCAGGTTGGAAGTCTTTCTCTGCTACCACACCAGAAAGCGTCAATTGGAATATTCGAGTGGTGGTAAGTGACTAAAATAACGTCATTTCTATCCGTAACGCTCTTCGAGGGGAATCTTTGTCTTTCCCTCGAAGGTTAGAAATCTTAGGATCGGTAAGCATTGGGAATTGCCGAACAGATTTGAGGCAGGGTTTACCAGAGCACATTTTACAATCTTAGAAGAGTATCCCTTCTTAGCATATCGTCCGAATAGCAGATGAATTTATTCAAATCTATACTATTTCTAATTCAAAAAGAATTCCTACTGGAATGGCGACAAAAGTATGCCATAGGTGGAATTCTGCTTTACGTATTTTCTACGGTTTTCATCATTTTTATTGCCTCTCAGGATATAGAAGCACCCGTTTGGAACAGCCTATTTTGGATCGTCATTCTTTTTGTGTCGGTCAATGCAGTAGTAAAGAGTTTTACGCAGGAAAACGGCAATCGAGCCATTTATTATTACACCCTCCTAAATCCTATCGCAGTACTCTTATCCAAAGTGATATACAACATACTTTTGCTGACTTTACTAGGACTACTCACTTACTTAGCATTTGTACTATTTATCAGCAATCCAGTGGAAGATATAGAACGTTTTTTCTTGGCGACTTTTCTAGGGGCAACAGGTTTTTCTATCGCACTTACCTTCATCGCAGCGATTGCTTCCAAAGCCAATAATAGCGCGACACTCATGGCGATTTTGGGCTTCCCCATTATTATTCCTATCCTTCTCACGGTCATCCGATTATCGGAAAAATCCTTTAACAATCCATTCCCTACTACCATAGGTGAAAATGTCGCAGTGTTAGGTGCTATTGATCTGATCTTATTGGGACTTGCTTTGCTGCTATTTCCATTTTTGTGGAAAGAGTAAGGCGTTGATTGAGCCTTTTTGCTTGCCGATTGTTTACAAACAGCATTTCGCATTTTTAATTAGGGTTGTACGAAGTTTTGAGCAACCTTCGGAATAAATCCTAGTAAAGTTCCTGAGATTGCGCAACAAGCATGCTTAAAGGTTTTTTATGGACGAAAACACAAATTTCAACTTATTTTTCTCCAAAAAATAAGCTGAAATTTGTGTTTCCGTCCGAAGAGATTTGCCAAGTATACTTGTTGCTCAGTTTCCTGACATTGACCTAGGCTACATACAAGTGAGATGTTAAGCAAAACAGGTCTTCGTACAGTTCTAGCATAAAATCGATTATGAAACTATCGCATCTGATTTCTCAATATTCAGTTCTAACCATCTTTCGGAGCAATGGTCAAACTACTCGCTGTCGTTCGGTGCAAATTATTTTGTTCTTACTATTGAGCCTATTTTACAGCAGTACGCTATCAGCGCAGGAGCGATTCAAAGGGGCTTTGATTGGTGGCTTCAACGTCTCCCAGATTGATGGAGATCGTTTGTTCGGCTACAATAAATTTGGATTCAATGTCGGTGGGCGTGTGGCGGCTATCTTATCCGAAAAATGGCAACTGAGCGTAGAGTTGGCATACAACCAAAGGGGCAGCGATCGGACGCGAAACGATGATTTAGGCGCGATGTTTGATCGGATCAACCTCAATTATGTCGAAGCTCCGATTATGATTCATTTCTTAGATTGGAAAATGCACTTCAATGCGGGCGTTTCTTACAATCGACTCATTAATTTCACGACCTCGAATGAACGTAGCGAAGACATCACGGATACCCAAGATTATCGCTCGGATAATGCGGCACTAGTACTAGGCGCGACCTATTTCAGCAATGAGCACTGGGGCTTTGATTTTAGATGGTCGCAGACTTTGATTGACTTGCAGGCAGGGGATAATCCAGGCGTCAAATGGATTGAAAAATGGATTAGTCTTCGGTTAATGTATGTTTTTTGATGGGGTTTTAGCCAATGGCTAACGGCTAATCGCCAATAGCCATACTAATCCGCTTACTTCATCAATTCCCCCATCTGATATAATTCTACGATTTGTGTTTTGTATAGATAATCGTATTTGGATTGGATGAGTTGCAAGATCGCGTTTTGGTGTCGATTGCGCACCGTGAAATAGTCCAGTGCATTGGTGACACCGATTTCGTATTCGCGGGCTTTATTTCTCAGCAATCTTGCATTCACATCGACGTTCTGTTGTGCGCTTTCGTAGACTTCCCATGCGGCGTTGACATCAATGAGGGCTTGCTGGAGGGCGAAATCTAGAGCTTGCTTGGTATTGTCGTAGTTCAGCTTAGATTGTACCAGATTAACTTGTGATCTTTGGATGTTGATGCGATTGCTGGCTTGGTCGAATAGCGGGACACGCAAAAAGATACCAACTTGTTGTCCAAAGTTTTCGTTCAACTGGCTGAAATAAGGATTTTTTTCCCGCACATTGCGCTCGTTGAAAAATTCGATGGTACTAACTTCTCCGTTGAGCCTAACCATTTCGGACGCGGTCGTTTCTTGCGTTCCGATGACCCGTGTGCCGAGTGATGAATAGCCACTATTGACATTGGCAAATATGCCAATGGTTGGAAATAAACGACTTTGCGCTGCCCTGATTTCGTATTCTACTGCTCGTAAATTGGCTTCTTGCGCCAGTAGGCTGGGATATTTTTGTCGCATATTTTGGTAAACCTGACTTTCGACATAACTCACGGGGACAACTTCCTCAAAATCGGTTCGGGCGACTTGAAAATCAGTTTCGGGCGGCAAAAACAGCACATTTCTAAGACTGGCGTAAGCGGACTGTATTCGATACTTCGATTGTACTACGGTTTGCTGCAATTGGGCTATTTGGGCTTCCACTTCCAGTCGCTGGGTTGGTGAATTAGTGCCTATTGCTACTTGTTTTTGTACATCGCGAAGTTGCTGTTTTAGATCGTTCAGATTGACCTTTATTTGTTCATACTGATCGCTTGCTAGCAGGACTTCCAAATAAGCAGCAAGCACATTCAGCTTTAGCAAATTTCTAGCATCTGCTTGCAGCCATTTGGTACTTTCTAGCAATTGCTCCTGCTGCTTGATGTTGTTCAATATCTGCCCACCAGAAAATAGCATCCATTCTCCATTTAGCCCCAAACTATTAGAAGTAATCCTCTGATTATCAAACGAATTAGTCGTTGGATCAATGGTACGTCCAAACTGTACAACGGCATTGGAAAAACCACTTAAAGTAGGTAGGCGTAGGTTTTTCTGTGCTTTGTAATCTAAGTTGGCTAACTCCAAATCTAGATTAGCCTGTGACACCAAAGGTGCATTTTTCAAAGCATAATCCATACACTTTTCCAGCGACCAGACCTCTTGTGCCGATAGGCAGGATAGTACGCATAATAGTAGACTGGTAAAGACTGTTTTCAAGTAAAGCATAAGTCAGAGGACAGATTTAAGAAGTTAGAAGCCAGACGCAAAATGTTCATTATCCGATTTTGTAGAAATCTAAGGATCGACCAATTTTGTCGGACTACTTAAGTTCTTACAGTAGTAATTTTTCGTTTTAGTGATTCGGAGTAGCGTAAAAAAGCAAAAAGACATCATCCCACTTTACGATCTGCTCGTACAAAACCATCTTCGATCTCAACGATTCGCGTGCCGTACTGCGCATTTTTCTCCGAATGCGTCACTTGAATGATCGTAACGCCTTCTTTGTGGAGTTCTTTAAATAGGTTCATAATTTCTTCGCCCTGTTTGCTGTGTAGATTACCTGTAGGTTCATCCGCTAACAATAGTTTGGGCTTACTCACGACGGCTCTTGCTACGCCCACGAGTTGTTGCTGACCACCACTCAATTGCTCTGGAAATAAATCTTTTTTAGCGACGATATTGAAGCGATCCAAGATGTCAGCGACGATACTCTTTCGTTCTTTGCCTTTTACTTTACGGTAGAGTAGGGGGGTCTCGATATTTTCGTAGACCGTCAGATCATCAATTAAATGGTAGGCTTGAAAAACGAAACCCATGTAATGTTTATGCAACTCTTGGCGACGTTTCTCTTTGAACGTATGCACAGGTTCTTCAAAGAAGTGATACATGCCCGCCGAGGCACTATCTAGCATCCCGATGATGTTCAGCAAGGTCGTTTTGCCTGCTCCGCTAGGTCCCATCAGGGTGACAAACTCGCCTTCTTCTATCGTTAAATTCACGTCTTTTAGCACCCAAGATTTTTGTAATCCTTTGCGGTAGTAGCGTTCTATGTTTTCTAGTTGAATCATATGTTTTTATCAATCAAAGGGCGAAAGTCATGCCAAAGTATAAAAGTCGTTGATTATCAGTTAGATAAAAGGTAGGTCGGTGCAAACTATTACTGAAATGTACGTCCTCGAACAATGAGTGTTCAAAAATGGACAGTTGCTACTAATCAATATTCATTAGGCTACATTTGTGATCCAAATAGAAAAGCCTCTAGTCTTTATTGAAAATGACTAGAGGCTTTTTTGTTTTGACTCAGATCGGTTTCGTGACAAAGCGAAGTTCATTTTGACGCTTTACGTATCACGAGTTATGATTGGAAATCTTCTAAATCGTTAGAATATCTTTCTCCTTTACCTTGAAAAGTTCTTCTGACTTATTGCCATAGTTTTTCGTCATCTCGTCGATCTCTTTTTCTTTGTCTTTCCCGATGTCTTCCGAAAGACCATCTTTCACCGCTTGCTTGATTTCAGAGATTGCATCTCTTCGAGCATTGCGCAGGCTCACCTTAGTGTCTTCTACTAAGCTTTTTGCATTTTTTACTAGCTGCTTACGACGATCCTGTGTTAGTGGCGGGATAATAATTCTGACAATTTCACCATCGTTTTGCGGTGTTACGCCCATGTTTGCTTTGAAAATGGCTTGCTCAATGGGTGCTAACATAGATTTTTCCCAAGGTTGTATCGTCAAGGTTTTGGAATCTGAAACCCCTACATTTGCTACTCGATTTAGGGGTGTAGGTGAGCCATAATAATCAACGAGCAGTCCATCCAACATAGCAGGATTTGCCTTGCCCGTACTGATCTTTTTTAATTCTTTTCTTAGGTGTTCTATGGAACTATCCATGGACTCTTTTGTGGTCTCGAAAATTAATTCTATTTCTTCCATTGTTCGTGAAATTGTTAAGTAAGTTTTTCTGAGGAGTACGAATTTTGTAGATTAGAAAAAACTTTTTGCGGTTTTTGGATACACGAAATCTTTATTTCTAAACTTTGTACTCCTTTGAGAA
>JBCDKV010000090.1:0-11094 GCA_038746215.1 Bacteroidota bacterium
TAAATATCAATGGAAAATGAAGTGGTTCATCAGTCTAATATTCATTCTTTTTGTATACGCTTCAGTGGCGCAATCTTCCTTCACCGTCAAGGGGCAGTTGGTCTTGGCATCAGGCGAACTGCCAAGTGGAAATGCCTTGCTGTTGCACCCAAAAGATTCTAGCCTATTGGCAGCAACTTTTTTTCTAGACGGTCAATTTGAGTTGCTAGCAGTCACTCAATCTCCTTTTTTACTACAACTTTCTTCCCTCGAATTCAGGGATACGATCATCAATATAAAGGTATCACCACGCGAGAATATCTTACAATTGGGAACGATCACGGTGGCGTCTCCCGATTGGGAATTAGGCACCGTAGTCGTGAAAGCTATGCGCGCTGCCTACCGACAAAAAGCGGACGGTACAATGGAATTGAGTGTCGCAAATACACTTTTAGCTACGAGTAATTCAATCAACGAAATTTTGTCCTTGACGCCCGAAGTATTAACGGACGATGAAGGTAATTTATCGGTCATGGGCAAAGGCGCAGCGATCATTTTTCTGGACGGTCAGCGGATTTTGCCCGAACAACTCGCTGCGATTTTGCCCGCTAATATTGAATCAATCGAAATCATTCGCAATCCTTCTGCCCGCTACGATGCCGAAGGTAATGCCGTTATTCATATCCATACCATAAATAATGGTGCAGCGGGGCAACAACTACAATTGAGCCAAAATGCAGAATATTCTAGCTACGCAGGCGGGAAAATGCTTTCTAGTGTGCAAGCGCAATTGGCACGACGGCAATATAAGCTCAAAGGCTTTTACACTTTTGAACGAGGACGCGATGAATATCTGCAAGTGACCACGAGAGACCGCAAAGATAGTAGTATTTTTTTCAGTTCGGAAGTCGCTACGCGTTGGCAACCCTTGCTGAATCAGCGTTCTCGCTACGGCATGGGTATGCAATACGATTTGAAGACAGGTACTTATCTTTCGCTCGATTATGCAGGTATGTACGAAGATTTTGGCGGTAGCATATCGGTAGAAAATCGAATTATCGACAATGACGGTCGGGTGCGTTTTCAAAATGAGACCACTCAATCGGTCATCGGCAATAATCAATCGCTATCCCTCAATTTCCATACGGATTTGGATAGTTTGGGATCAAATATTTTTGTGGGCGCACAATACAACAGCATCAGTGAACGAATGAACAATCCTATTTTGGAGCGCAGCATAGAAAATGATGTGCCTTCCACGCGTCAACTACTCAACAAAGATGATCGAAACATTCGCATTGCGACCGCTCAATTGGATTGGACAAAAGCTACGTCCCAAAATAGGCAATGGGAATTTGGTGTAAAGGGTAGCTACATCAACAATGGCAGTATAACCAATTTTTTGATTCGGACAGGAGAGGATTTATTGGAAAGAGACGAGCGACTCAGCAATCTGTTTCAGTACAGCGAATACATCGGTGCAGCTTATGCCGCATGGAAAGGACAATGGCGGAACAATTGGCACTATCAGCTAGGCATCCGATCAGAATACACCAACTACGCCCTGACCGTTTCGGGGCAATCGGAGGACATTGCAGATCGCTATTTGAGTTGGTTTCCCAATGCCTCTTTGAATTACCAAAGGAGCGAGCAATATCAATTCAATTTGAGCTACCGAGCAGGCATCAATCGACAGCCCTATCGCAACCTAAATCCTGTACTGATTTACCAAGATCCTTACACTTCCATTCAAGGCAATCCTTTGCTACTGCCCGAAAGGGTACAAGCTATTGAGCTAGGAATGCAACTGAATCGAATACAGCTCAAATTGGGTTACAACTACACGGATAGTCCAATAGACGGAGCTGCTTTGCGAGGAGACGATGATCGTTCGTATGTATTGAAAAGGGTTAACTTTGACAACAGACAAGCTTGGTACAGTTCGATCAGTAGGGGATTAGAATGGGGATTTTGGTCGTCCAATACGACTGTGAGTGCGACCTACACTCGAAATAGCGAACTCGCCTTTGGCGTAGCTAGCGAAACTCCTCGTATCAATTGGTACACCTATTCTTCCCAACAGTTTCAACTACCTGCTCGCTTTAAATTGGCACTCGTTTTTTGGTGGCAAAATGATTTGTACGACGGCACAACGCATAGAGAAAGCAGTTGGAATTTGACTTGCTCCCTCGAACGCAATTTCCTAGACGATCAATTGGAAGTACGACTAATCGCCAATGATATTTTTCACACCAATAGAGCAGACGGCGATTATCAAGTCGCAGAAACCGATATTACTTTTCGCAACAAATGGAACTCGAATTACTTTCGATTGGCTATTACTTATCGGCTAGGACAGATAGCAGCAGATAATTATCGCAACAAAAAAACAGGTGCAAAAGAGGCAGCACGTGGGCAGTGATTTTGGAAGACTGACTAAAGTTGATTTGGATTTTGCTCTTTGCTTTATGAAAGAACGGTTCATGTTCCAAACATAGCATTTTATATCAGGCTGTAAATCATGAAGACTAATCTTTCGCTGTTACAGCCGATCTTTCCAAGCACGATCATCTCTACTGCCGTGTAGAAAAGCGATGACCACTGTTTTGTAATTAGGATGCTCTTCGAGGTAGAAGTAAATATTATACTTGAACCGTTTATTGGTAAGCCTACGAATGTCTTTAAATATCTTTTGATAATGCGGAAAGTTCTCAAGTTTCCTAAGCTCTTCTTGTATTTCTACAAAGAATTCTAGACCTAGATTCGGTTTGATACTATCGTAATAATCATACGCATCTTGAAGGTCTTCGATCGCATCACTCGTAAGCTCTACTTGGTATTTGCCCATGCGCTAAGATCATTAAATGCTTTATCGAATGCTATTCTTTCTACCTGACCTGTTTTAAGTCGCTTCATTCTTCTATCCAACTCTTCTTTTTCTGCATCTGACAGTTGGATATTGAGCTCTTTTTCTATCGCCTTCTGTTCTTTGATTGCTTCTAAATGTTCCGAAAGTTCAGCACTCGTATATCTATTATTTACATTGTTTTTCGTCCGTTCTAGTCTATTGGCTAGCACCTCCTTTTCATGTGGAGAGATAGACAGGTCATTCAGCCATAGCGATTCCAAGGTCTGATCGATGTAATCAGCAATATCTATGATTTCCTCAAAAGAGAGCTGCTGAATTTCTTCTTTTATTTTATCCGCTTGCATACTTTATTTTTTTAGAAAACGAATAATACCTTTTGTTGGTTGAATCCGTCCTACAAAACTACAGTATTTCAGGTACAGACATTACGCTTGTCCCAAACATACAATTTCCTCACCTACCCTAGCCCTACCTTTGTCACATCTTTCCATACCAAGCAAATGAAAAAAGATGCGATCAATCATTCTAGGATTCGTTTTATTACTGACAATCACGGCTTGCCAAAAGCAATCTTTCGTACCCAACCACCACAAAGCAGCAAAGCTAGCTACTCAGTTGCAAGAGATTTACGATCATGGACAACTGCCCGCTTTTGCGGTAGCGATTGTGACGAAAGATAGCATTCCATTTCAGCAGGCGTATGGATATGCGTATGTAGCGCAACAGCTTCCTTATACCTTGCATACACAGCAAAATATTGCTTCGCTTTCTAAAACTTTCATTGGTGTGGTTTTGATGCAAGCAATTGAAGCGGAAAAATTGGAAATGGAAACACCGATTAATGATTTCTTGCCCTTTCAAGTCATCAATCCTTATGCACCTGAACAGCCCATAACCGTGCAACATCTAGCGACGCATACTTCAGGCATCAAGGACGGTGAGATCGAAAATAGGAGTATCTTTTTAATTGATAAACTAATACTTAGCAGAAGTGAAGTTGGCAAGGAAACGCAACAAACTTTTACAAATTGGGCGAAAAATAGTACCGAAGACTTGCCTGCTTTTTTGGAAGCTGCACTCACACCCAATGGTGCATACTTTGAGAAAAATCGCTTCTCCAAAAACGGAGCAGGCGCAGCTTATGAATACAGCAATTTGGGAGCATCGCTTTTGGCTTATATCATCGAATTAGCGATGCAGCAGCCTTTTAAAGATTTAGTGCGTCAAGCCATATTCGAGCCTTTGGAAATGAAAAATACGCAATGGAGTTTTGAGAATCGAACGACCAATTCCCAAGCGAAAGGCTACTTCCAATCGGGTCAGCAAGTGCCGTCTTATCAAAGCATTTTGTATCCGTCGGGAGGTGTGCATAGCACCTTGCATGATCTCAGTTTATATCTGATGGCAGTCTTGAAGAATGAAGCAGACACCCCTGTTTTATTATCGCCTTCAAGCTTTCAACTAATGACTACACCCCAATTGACCGCCGAGCAATCGCCACCTTCCAAGACTAAAAATCAGGGTTTGATGTGGGAAATAGACGGCAACCGTATCGGTCATAACGGCGGCAACTATGGACGATCACTTTTTATGGCAGTTGATCGGAAAGAGCAGGTAGCTTGCCTTTTTATGACCAATGTTAGTTCTTATCAAGACGGTCGTCTTTTCCCGCAGATGATTGAAATATGGCGGTTGTTGTGGGCAGAGGCACAGCGGTTAAATTGAATATTTTTTCAACATACCTTATTTTTCTAGGAGTGTACAAAGTCTCATTTTCCTTAAAAACAGCCTGAGTCAGTGTAAGAAAATCAAGCAACAAGTATGCTTAGTAAATCTCTTCGGACGGAAACACAATTTTTCAGTTATTTTTCCTGAAAAAATAACTGAAAAATTGTGTTTCCGTCCATAAAAAAACCTTTAGGCATACTTGTTGCGCGATCTCAAGAGCCTTACTAGAATTTATTCTAAACATTGTTCAGAACTTCGTACATTCTTAATATTTTTTCACCTATCCGATATTCAACTATGAAAACAATCCAATCACTCGTTTTAATCAGTATCGCCTTCACCTTTTGGGCTTGCGAAAAACAATACACCTGTACGTGCAGAGATGACCAAACCAACGAAATCACGAATGTTTCTACCTACGAATTATCGAGCGCTAATGCTGAATCGGCTTGTGAGAATGCGGATGCGGTAGAAGGTGTTTTTTATGTGTTGGATGACTGAATGAGTTCACTTTTTCCGCTTTGTCCGCCCATTGTCCGCCTTCCTCAACCATTTGTCCACGCCCTAAAATAGGGAGCGCATCCGAAATGTCTCACTTTTGAGTCTCAAGTAAGCACACAGCAATGTGGTATCCCTTCGAACTAAAAAGTGGATACCTCATCCGCTATTGGAAAGGCAGATATTGTATTTTATACACACAACTCGGACACATGGCAATCAACAAATTTTACGTCCTTTTTATACTCTTACTCCCTTTATTACTCCCAAAGCTAGCTGCTCAAATGGTGGTTTGGGAAGAGGATTTCGAGACCTGTGGCAACACAGTGAATTGCAGTGGCGATCGCTACACTTCTGCCAATGACTTTTTTGGTGGTGCAAGTGATTATTTTGGACGCATCCGTTCCGATGAAGATTTCTATTTGACGGATGCAACGAACGGTAATAACATTCAAGTAGTCTCGGGCGGTTACAGCGGACAAAATGGAGACTACTTCTACGCTGCGGAAGATTTGGATGATACCAATCCCTTGGAAGGTAATGCAGATGCAGTGGGCTTCAAAGACATTACCTTCACGAATATTCCGATTATCGGCGGAACGAATATGGAATTTAGAGGACTGTTTGCGAGAGGCGAAACGAATATTTGCGGCGCGAATAGCGTGTACGATGCCCTCGATTTTGTGGAACTCTACTACAATGTGGACGGTACGGGAGAAGTGAAGGCGTTGTGCTTTAGTGCCAATTTGGAGTGCCAAGATGATGAATTTAACGAAGCCCTTCACAACGACCCCAATTGTGATCGCGACGGCAGTGATGGTCTTCCACTCACCAATATTTTTACGGAGTATACTTTTGCTATTCCAACGGGCAGCAACTTGGATATTAGAATTCGGGTGAGTATGGACAGCGGTAGTGAGGAATTTGCGTTTGACTATTTTCGAGTGTTTTCCGATTCGCCTATTCTGCCCGTAGAACTAAGCAAATTCAAAGGCTATGCCACGCCACAAGGCAATGAATTAATTTGGGAAACTGCTTCGGAACAGGACAACGATCATTTCCTTGTGGAGCGCAGCGAAGACGCCAAACAATTCACACCAATCGGTAAACTCAAAGGAGCAGGCACGACCCTCGAACCGCAACAATATCGCTTTTTGGACGAAGCAGTATCGATTAAATCTACGGTCTATTATCGCTTAAAGCAGGTAGATTTCGACGGTGCATTTGAGTATAGCAAAATAGTGGCTATCGAAAGTAGTAAGCTAGAAAATCCTACCATTCAGGTCTATCCCAATCCTGTTTCCAATCAATTGCGCTTCAACTTCCCCAAATCCTTTTCCGAACACACGACACTACGCATTTGCAATACTTTGGGACAGCCAATCCGTGTGATTCCACTCCATTCTACCTCGACAATGCTAGAGCTTGATGTGAGCAGTTGGCAGAAAGGTATCTACTATATTCATGTACAAACCGACCAAAAACCACAAACGATTCAAAAAATAATAGTCCATTAATTTGCTCTATGAAACACTCAATGACACTACTTTTGCTAGGCACATTTAGCCTATTTGTATCGCAATACCTTCAAGCACAAGCCAATCAATGCTGCTGTTTCATTGCGCCTGGCAGTGGAACAGTTTGTAATCCAAATGGCTTAGCTAGTACACTGAATTGTGATGAATGGTGCAAATTGATTGGACTCGAAGGAAGCTTGGGTGATCCTGACGGCTACGATAGTCCCGCTACTTGTCAGGCTATTTGTAGCACACTGCCCGTGGAACTCACTTTTTTTGAAGGGCAATTTACTCCAAAGAAGGGCGTCGAACTGTCATGGGAAACTGCTGCTGAAATCGACAACCAAGGTTTTGAAATCGAGCGAACTTCCGATCCTAGCAAAGCATGGCAGCCCATTGCTTTTGTAGCAGGTAAAGGTACGACTTTGGAAATACAAGCTTATCATTTCATAGACAAGCAACCGTTGTCGGGAATCAACTACTATCGCCTGCGGCAGGTTGATTTCGACGGTGCATTTGAGTATTCGGACATTATCGCTGTGAAGGCATCTATCGAGCAGGAAAAGATTTTGCTCTACCCAACAACGGTGAAAGATATACTACACATCGACATTCAATCCTCCGAAACCATGAATCGACCGCCGATCATTCGCTTTTTTGATGTCATGGGCAGACCGATACAAAGCTATCAAGACGGTCGCAGCATCTTTACTGTTAGCGCACTCCCTAATGGTTCTTATACGGTTGTGATTCAATTGGAGGATCAGATTGTGGTGAGGCGATTTTTTAAAGAATGATGTGAGTAACGGATGAAAATTTATCCTTTGGTTTAAGGATTTAGCGTAACGAAGCTTTACTGGGTTTTACGTGTCCCCTAAATATTTCTGCCTATCATACGCATCAACAAATGAAATCCTTTTATGAAGCAATTGATATTGGATGATCGAAAAATAATTTGGCTACTGCCACTCGTCATGCTGCTGTTTCAGTGTACAACGGAGCAAAAAATAAGCAAAAAGACCTATCCAAGAATGATTGGGGACATCACTTTCGACGCAGAACAGGATGATCCCACTTTTGAACTATGCAGTGGTGACAGTTTGGCGATTCAATATTATGCTTTTGACGAAAAGCCTTATAAAGGCGAAAAAATAGCGATTGAGCGTCGCTTTGAAGAACAATACGATGCAAGTCGAGTAGCGCAGGAAAGTGGTTGGATTCGGATTCGATTTCTAGTGAATTGTAAAGGCGAAGCAGGTCGGTTTAGAGTAGTGGGTATGGATGAGAACTACGAAGCAAAGGTGTTTGATTCAAACATCACAAGGCAGCTACTCGAAATCACTCAATCCTTAGACCAATGGAAGGGTTTTGAATCTGAAACGCGCCCATTTGATTATTACAACTACCTCACATTCAGAATAATAGACGGGACGATAAAAGAAATTTTACCATGAAGCAATTATTGGTTTTAAGTATTATCCTGTGGCTGAGTAGTGCAGTCAAAGCACAAGATAATTGTAATGTTTTCTTGTGGGAAGGCGACAGTTGTCGATATGCAGCGTGTCGATATTTACAGGAAGCACCCAATTATTTCCAACTAACCGACAAATTTCATTTGATCTATGATACGGCGATAATGATCTGCCCCAATTATAGCGACATCTATCGTGAAAAGTCAACGGCTTATTTAAAAACGGGTGATTGGATCACTTGGAAAGAACTCATGGACAAAGCCGTCGAACTCAACCCAACGGAACATTTGGGCTATCGTGGATGGTGTAAGTTTCAGTTTTTGAGGGACTACGAAGGTGCGATTCAGGATTTGGAGCGATTGGATGCTTTGATTGATTACGATCTTGGGCAGTCGCAAAATGGGATGTATCATTTGCAAATTGCCCTGGCATTGTGCTACAAAATGATTGGGCAGCCTCAAAAAGCCATTGAATTGATAAAAAATCATTTGGCTAAAGCCGACACCTATGTTGGCAATTTTGATTATTTGCATTTGGGGGTTTTGTATTTGGAGAAAGGTGAACTAGGGGAAGCACAAGCTGCTTTTGCAGCGCAAGAAGAGATCAATAAAATAGCTGAAACTGCCTACTATCAAGCTCAACGTTACGAGCAATTGGGAGATGAAAAAGCAGCTAGAAAAGCCCTAACCATAGCCTTGAAACGCTACCTAAATCATCGTATGATGTATGATCCTTACACGCATCAGGTCGATAAAATCTATTTGGCACAAATAGAAGAGTCCTTATAAACAAGACAGAGATGAAAAAAAGTAAAAGCAATCTAACCGTCTTGATAACGATAGCGCTTTGTCTGCTCACCCATTCTGTACTATTCGCTTGTACTATTTTCAGTGGAAAAGACAGCAGCGGACAGGTTTGGACAGGCAACAACGAAGATTGGATCCCCAATTTTAAAAACTACTTAAATGTCTATCCTAGTGAGTATGATGAGGCATTTGGTTACATCACTTTTTCTCGTGACAGCCCTGAGAATGGTGCGAATAGCAATGCGCAAGGCGGGATGAACGAAGCTGGTCTTTTCTTCGATTTTAATGCACTTGTGGCATCGGGTAAAACTTACGTGATTACCAACAGAGCAAGTAAAAAAAGCTTTCCCAAAGGGGATCATAAAATTTTTGATCACATTCTATCCAATTTTGAGACCGTTCAAGAGGTAATCGATTTCTTTGATGAATATTGGTTTGACTACGGATTTAATACCGCACAAATGCATGTAGCCGATAAATATGGAAACTTTGGTATCATCAATGCAACGGGCAGTCGACTTCTAACAGAAGCACCTTTTCAAGTCTCTACTAACTTCAGTATTTGCGATAAGGAGGACAGTGACTCCTGCTGGAGATTTCCCATCGTAACAGAAATATTGACTAATGAAGGAACTAGTCTAAATTCATTTACCAAAGCTTGTAAAAATACGGCTCAGGAGGGTTGGACAACAACTAGTTATTCCAATATTCAGAATTTGAATACGGGAGAAATTATACTTTACTATGCTTTGGATTATGAGCATCCTTACAAAACGAGCGTGAAGGAATTGCTAGCAAAAGGACAGCGATCCTATCTGATGATGGATTTATTCAAAGATCATTCGCTCTCACAAGTCCATAATACTTTCAGAGCAAAAGGAGGTGATGCAGCTTTACAAAAATTGGCATCCTTGAATTTAGAAGCAGATGAAGAAAAGAATGTACTCAATAATCTAGTACTTCCTTTGGTATTAGCAGAGAACAATCTAGATGCCCTTCCATTAGTAGAAGCCTTTTTAGCACACAATCCTGAAGGCTATATTTTTAGGCTACATCAAGCATTGACATACTTTTATAATGGTGATGTAATGACTGCTAAAAGTATCGTCGAGCAGTATAAAAAAGATATTCCTGATACTAGTTTAGATACAGAACGAATCATCAATATGATGAATGGGCAGTACGAGGATGACGCTAATTTCAAAGTAGAACTTGATGGCTATACCGATGCTAAATCAGTGATGGTTAAAGGACTTTCTGGTAGTCCGCAGTTGTTTTTCCTAAATCGAAAGCCGAACGGCTGGTTTGGACAGTTTAAGCTACCTAAAGGTATTTACAATTATTCTTTCATCGTTGATGGAAAAGAGTTATTAGACGAACAGATGCCGGTGCATTCCATTCAGTCTATTTTTCAAACAACACTTACGGTAAAGCATCGCGTCTGTATTGGCTTCACCGAAGAACGTTATCAGAAAACGATTACAGTCAAAGTCCCCAACAAAACAGATGAAGTCTATATCGCAGGCAATCAAAGTGCGATGACACATTGGAACTCGGTCATCAGGTTGGAGCGGGTATCTGACTTTGAAAGGGCAATTACTTTGAACCTCCATTATCCTGCTGTTTTCAAATTTACGAGAGGAAATTGGGAGACGGAAGCGATTACAGATACTCGTGTTGAGGAGCAAATTCCTTTTGAAATCAACAAAAGTACAACGCATACTTCCTACGAAATTTTAAGTTGGAAAGACGAGCAGATCAAATAGCAGTACGGCTAAAAGCTATTGCCCATTAAACCCAAGCAAACACAATCAATAGAACTTATCAGTTTTAAGTTTAACCGAAGTAAGTACTGACATAAAAAGTGTTCCGTGAGAATCGTCCAAAATCCAAAATCATACATCCAAAATCATACATCCGAAATCATACATCCGAAATCATACATCCGAAATCATACATCCGAAATCGCAAACATCTAATAGCATTCAATGAAACAAATCATTTTCTATTTTTCGCTCTCTATTTTAGTGGCTTCTTGTGCTACTTCTTACAGAAAAATTGAGCCGAATACGGTCAAATATACCGCAGCTAATGAAGATCAAAATATCCAATTTGGCTATCGCTACGATCTCTTGCAAACCAAAGGCAACAAACGCTACGCCAACAAAGAAAGTAAGAGAGGCATTCAAGTCGTGGCAGTAGAAATCACGAATAATGCTGATGCA